>JBIIZX010000100.1:0-8864 GCA_044346055.1 Burkholderiaceae bacterium
TGACGCGGATTGTCGACCACATTGATGAAGAACTGCGAGGTTGCGGAGTTGGGATCCGAGGTGCGTGCCATGGCAATGGTGCCGCGCTCGTTCTTCAGACCGTTGGTGCTTTCAGCGGCAATTGCGGCGCGTGTCGGCTTCTGCTTCATGTCAGCGGTGAAGCCACCGCCCTGCACCATGAAGTTCTCGATCACCCGATGGAACACGGTGCCGTTGTAGAACCCGGCGCGCACGTACTCGAGAAAATTGCCCACGGTTTTCGGTGCCCTGGCAGCATCCAGTTCAACCGTGAACCGGCCTTCGCTGGTGACGAACTGCACGCGTGGCGTGCCGCTGCCGGCGGCCTTGGTTGCGCCCGTGGGTGCGTCCTTCATCTGTCCGAATGCATGGGTAGCCACCAGCAGGGCCGGGACCAGCAGCAGCAGGCGGCGCAATGACTTGTCAACGGTCTTGGGCGAGGGCAGGGGCATCGGCAGACTCCTTCGGCAGTCCTGATTGCAGTTACTTGGCAGTAGCGCGTAGGCGGGCACCCGTGTCGCGCGTCAGGCTGAGCTTGCCTTTCAACGCAGCGCTGTTGGGCGCGAGCTTCAGGCCGCGCTCGTAGGCGTCGGTGGCCATCGAGACGTACAAGTCACCCAGGTTCTCGTAGGCGGTGACGTAGTTTGGCTGCACGTCGAGCGAGCGCTGCAGCAGGGTGCGCGCCAGCTCATAGCGGCCGGCGGCCGCGTGCAGCACGGCGAGATTGTTGTAGGGCTCGGGCAGCTCGGGGTAGTCCTGCGACAGGCCTTCGAGTGCGGCGATTGCGTCCGCTGTGCGATTCTGGTCGGTGAGGATGAGCGCCCGCTGAAAACGCACCTGCGCGTTGCGTGGTGTCTTGGCGAGCACCTGGTCGGCGCGCTCCAGCGCCGCGTCGAGCCGGCGCTCCTTGATGAGGCGGTCGATCTCCTCAGCCTCGGTGGGGGGCGGTGCGGGCACCAGCGGCCGCGCGGTGCTGGGGCTGGTCGCTGGTGGTGCCACCTGCGCGAGAGCCGGCCAGAACGCCAACGATGCGGTCGTGGCGAACGCGGTGAACGCGGTAAAGACAAGGACGGGGAGGGGTGTGCGCATGGGAGCGGCGAGCCGCACGCGTGAGCAGGGCACGCGTTCAGTTCTATACTGCCGCGGCATTCTATCTGGTCATCGCAATCATCCTGCCTGCTGCACGGTGAGTCATACGAACGTGAGCATCCGCCCCATTTCCAGCCTCGCCACGATCGCGCCCCGGCGCTGTCGGCGCTGTCGCCACTGACAAGCGCCTGCGCCGTCGCTGCCGACGCGCGCTCGACCACTGTGCCGCCGGGTCATGCCGGACCCTGTCGCCGCAGCCCGCACTGATCAAATGTTTCCGGGGTCGTTTCATGCCAGTTTCGATCTACAACACGCTCACACGCCAGCAGGAGCCGCTCGCACCCATCGCGCCGCCCAAGGTTGGGCTCTACGTGTGCGGCATGACCGTGTACGACTATTGCCATCTGGGCCACGCGCGCGCCTTTCTGTGCTTTGACATCGCCCAGCGCTGGCTGCGCGCCAGCGGCTATGAGGTCACCTACGTTCGCAACATCACGGACGTGGACGACAAGATCATCAAGCGCGCTGCCGAAAATGGAGAAACGCCGGGCGCACTGACCGAGCGCTTCATCCGCGCCATGCACGAGGACTTTGGCGCACTGGGCATGCAGGCACCCGATCAGGAGCCGCGGGCCACGCAGTTCATTCCGCAGATGCTCGACATCATCGGCCTGCTGCAGAAGAGCGAGCTGGCCTACCAGGCCGACGATGGCGACGTGAACTTTGCCGTGCGGCGCTTTGCCGGCTACGGCAAGCTGTCGGGCAAGTCGCTCGATGACCTGCGCTCGGGCGAGCGGGTGGCGGTGGCTGATGCCAAGCGCGATCCGCTCGACTTCGTGCTGTGGAAGCACGCCAAGCCAGGCGAGCCGCAGTGGGAATCACCCTGGGGCCCGGGGCGGCCCGGCTGGCACATCGAGTGCTCGGCAATGGCATCCGCCTCGCTCGGCCGCAGCTTCGACATTCACGGCGGTGGGCCGGATCTCATTTTTCCGCACCACGAGAACGAGATCGCGCAGAGCGAAGGCGCGTTCAAACAGCCATTTGCCCATTTGTGGATGCACGCCGGCGCGCTGCGCGTGGGCGACGAGAAGATGTCCAAGTCACTTGGCAACTTCAAGACGATCCGCGATGCATTGAAGGATCACGACGCCGAGGTGCTGCGCTTTTTCCTCGTGCGGCCGCACTATCGCAGCCAGATCAACTTCGGGCCGGAGATGATCGGCGAGGCGCGCGCCTCGCTCACGCGGCTGTATCGCGCGCTTGATGAGGTGCCAGGCGAGCCCGGCCCGGTCGACTGGAACGAGGTGCATGCGCAGCGCTTCAAGGCCGCGATGGACGACGATTTCAACACCGCACTGGCGGTGAGCGTGCTGTTCGATCTGGCCACCGAGGTCAATCGGAGTGGCGCGGCGACGCAAGCCCGCCAGCTCAAGGCGCTCGGTGGTGTGCTCGGCCTGCTGCAGCGCCCGCCTGGCGAGTTCTTCAAGGGCGACGAGCAGGGCGACGCAACGGCGCAGATCGAGGAATTGATCGCGCAGCGCACCGCCGCCAAGCAGGCCAAGGACTTCGCCCGCGCCGATGCGATGCGCCAACAGCTGCTCGCCCAGGGCATCGTGCTCGAAGACAAGCCCGGCGGGGTGACGGTGTGGCGGCGGCAGTAGCGATTTGCTGAATCACACGAAGAGCAAGAAGAGCACGAAGGTAGGATCAACGACGCACATGCGGCAGGCGCAAGGAAAGCGGCTGGGTGGTTCTCTGTGCTTTCGTTGTATGGGCGTTGAATCCATCCCTTCTCCGTTCTTGTTCTTCTTCGTGCTCTTCGTGTGAACCAAAGCCTTTCCACCTGATGCACCCACCCTACTGGCTCAAGGCCAAGCGTGCCCTGGCTGCCGCCGATCCGACCATGGGCCGCATCGTCGCGAGTTACCCGCGCATTGCGCTTGTCTCGCGCGGTGATCCGTTCGTGACCCTGGCGCGCTCGATCGTCGGGCAGCAGATCTCGGTCAAGGCAGCCGATGCCGTGTGGGGTCGCTTGCAGGCCTGCTGCCCGGAGTTGACCCCGGGCCGCGTGCTGCGCAAGCGCGCCACCACCTTGCGCGCCTGCGGCCTGTCGGAACGCAAGGTCGAATACCTGCTGGACCTGGCGCGGCACTTCGAGCGCCAGCACATCGACCTGGCGCATCTGCAGGCGGCCAGCGACGAGGACGTCATCACGGTCTTGACCGAGATTCGCGGCATCGGCCGCTGGACCGCCGAGATGTTCCTCATCTTCAATCTGCTGCGTCCGGACGTGCTGCCGTTGGACGACATCGGCCTGCTGAAAGCCGTGAGCCTGCACTACATGGACGGGGTGCCAACGGCCGAGTTGCTGGGCCGCGCCGGGCGTGCCCGCGTGGAGGCACTGGCCTTGCCCTGGGCCCCTTGGCGCAGCGTGGCCACGTGGTACCTTTGGCGCAGTCTGGACCCTGTGCCGGTCGCTTACTGACTGGTCTCAACCCATGAGCAAGACCACATTTCTCGACTTCGAGCAGCCCATCGCCGAGCTGGAGACGAAGATCGAGGAACTGCGCTTCGTGCAGGACGACTCGGCTGTTGACATCTCCGAGGAGATCGAGCGGCTTCAGAAGAAGAGCCAGGGGCTGCTCAAGGACATCTACGCCAAGCTCACACCCTGGCAGGTGTCGCAGCTGGCGCGCCATCCGCAACGGCCCTACACGCTCGACTACGTCAACGACATCTTCACAGACTTTCACGAGCTGCACGGCGACCGCTCGTTCTCCGACGACCTGTCGATCGTCGGTGGAATGGCCCGCTTCAACGGGCAGCCCGTCATGGTCCTGGGCCATCAGAAAGGGCGCGACACCAAGGAGCGCACCATGCGCAACTTTGGCATGTGCAAGCCCGAGGGCTATCGCAAGGCGCTGCGGCTGATGAAGCTGGCCGAGAAGTTCCAGCTGCCGGTGTTCACCTTCGTCGACACGCCGGGCGCCTATCCCGGCATTGACGCCGAGGAGCGCGGCCAGTCGGAGGCCATCGGCCACAACCTGTTCGAGATGTCGCAGCTCAAGGTGCCGATCGTTGCCACCATCATCGGCGAGGGGGGCTCCGGTGGCGCGCTGGCTATTGCGGTGGCCGACCACGTGCTGATGCTCCAGTACGCCACCTACTCGGTCATCTCTCCCGAAGGTTGTGCGTCCATTCTGTACAAAAGTGCCGCCAAGGCGCCCGAGGCAGCCGAGGCGCTGGCGCTCACGGCGCATCGGCTCAAGGCGCTCAATCTTATCGACCGGATCGTGTCGGAGCCGCTCGGCGGCGCCCATCGCGATCCCAAGCAGATGGCGGCGCTGCTCAAGCGCGCGCTAGGCGACAGCCTGCGTCAGTTCCAGGGCATGAAGGTCAAGGAGCTGCTCTCCGCCCGCCATACCCGCCTGCTCGGCTATGGCAAGTTCAAGGAAACGACGCCCGACGCCGGGTGACCCGCCAGCGGGTGAACTCCGCCTGCTGGAGACACTGCGTCAAGCCGTCGAGGCTGCGGCGCAGCCTGCCACCGCTGAGCCTGACGCCGCCCTCGCACCCCAGGGTGGCCGCGTCCGCCTGCAACCCGCGCTGCCACTGCTGATCGCCTTCAGCGGCGGCGCTGATTCCACTGCCCTGCTGCATGCCTGCTGCGCGCTGCGCGCAGCCAAGGTGCGCTGCTTCAAGGACCTACGCGCCGTGCATGTGCATCACGGCCTGCAGCCGCTGGCCGATGCATGGGCCGAGCACTGCGTTGCCCTGGGCGAACGCCTTGATGTGCCGGTGCAGGTCGAGCGGGTCCAACTGCAGCGCCTCGGCCGCGGCGTGGAAGCCGCGGCGCGGCTGGCGCGCTACGACGCGCTGGCGCAGGTGGCGCTTGCGCAGCGCAAGGGTCTCGTGCTCACCGCCCACCACCAGGACGATCGCATCGAGACGTTTCTGTTGCAATGGATGCGCGGCGCGGGCGTCGATGGCCTGGCCGCCTTCCCCCCCGTGCGCGCCTTTGCAGATGGCACGGTCAGATTGGTTCGGCCCTTGATCACGGTCGCGCGGGCGGATCTTGCCGCCTATGTGGCGCGCCACGCACTTCCATTCATCGAAGACCCGAGCAACGCAGACACCCGTTTGGCGCGCAATGCGATCCGCCACCGCGTGGTGCCCGTGCTCGCCGAGATGCGGCCCGGCTTCGAGCGCTCCGCGGCGCGCAGCGTGGAGCTGGTGGCCGATGCAGCGCAGGTGCTGCGCGAAGTGGCAACGGTCGATCTCGCAAACTGCGGCGCCGGAGCCACTGGCGCCTCGCGCGCCGCCCTGCGGCTGGACCGCTTGCAGCAGCTCTCACCGGTGCGCCAGGCGCTGGTGCTGCGGCAGTGGCTGGCGCAGCTAGGCATCGAAGCGCCGCCGCGCGCGCGGCTGAACGAGATCGTGGCGCAGGCGCTTGGTGCCCGCAGCGACGCGCGCATGCTGGTGCGCATTGGCGCCAGCGAAGTGCGGCGGCATCGCGGCCTGCTGTTGCTGCGCACGCTGGACACGGCGCGCGAGCGCGAGGGCCAGCGGCTGCTCTGGCAGGGCGAAAGCGCGATCGAGGTGCCGGCATGGCGCGGCAGCTTGCATTTCGTGGAAGCCGAACCGGGCGCCGAAGGATTTGATGCCACCTGGCTGCGCGCCGCACCGCTGGAGCTGCGTGGGCGCGGCGGCGGCGAGCGCTTCAAGCCGCAGGCGGGGCGCCCCTCGCGCACGCTCAAGCGACTATTCCAGGACGCCGGCGTGCCCGAGTTCGAACGCGCCAGTTTGCCGCTGGTGTGGCGCGACGATCGGCTCATATTCGTGGCGGGACTCGGCGCCGACGTGCGCCTGACCGACGTTTGGCAGGGCGAGGGCGAGGCGCTGCGCGTCCAACTTCGCTGGCAGCCTGCCAGTGACTTGATCCAGGCGGACCACAGCGACTGAAGTTGCGGCGGGCGCCACGAGGCCTTCCTGCGGCGTCCCTATAATCGCGCGCTCTTGTGGTCGCGGTCGCGGTACGCGCGCGGTCCTGCCGCCTCTGCGGCTTCGGGCCGCGGCCGAGTGCAACGCGGGCGCAACCGAGCAACCGAGCAGCATCAAACTCAATTCATAGCGGCGGCAGCGCCATGGCTCTCATCGTTCAGAAGTACGGCGGCACGTCGGTCGGCTCAGTCGAGCGGATCAAGAACGTGGCGCGCCGCATTGCCAAGTGGCAGCGCGCCGGCCATCAGGTCGCGGTCGTGGTCTCGGCCATGAGCGGCGAGACCAATCGCCTGATCGCGCTGGCCAAGGAGATCCAGCCGAGCCCCGACCCGCGTGAACTCGATGTCATCGCATCGACCGGCGAGCAGGTGACCATTGGTCTGGTGGCCATGGCGCTGCAGGAGCAGGGGCTGAAAGCGCGCAGCTATACCGGGCCACAGGTGCAGGTGCTGACCGACAGTGCCTTCAGCAAGGCCCGCATCATTGAGATCGATGAGAAGAAGATCCGCGCCGACCTGGCAACCGGCCACGTGGTCGTGGTGGCGGGCTTTCAAGGGGCCGACGAGCACGGCAATATCACCACGCTCGGGCGCGGTGGCTCCGACACATCGGCGGTCGCGATGGCCGCTGCGCTCAAGGCCGACGAGTGCCTCATCTATA
The DNA here is from genome assembly GCA_044346055.1 of Burkholderiaceae bacterium. Taxonomy (GTDB): domain Bacteria; phylum Pseudomonadota; class Gammaproteobacteria; order Burkholderiales; family Burkholderiaceae_F; genus JALHMQ01. The sequence continues at coordinate 6,769 of JBIIZX010000100.1, forward strand.
CCGATGTCGATGGCGTCTACACCACCGACCCGCGCATCGTCGCCGAGGCACGCCGGCTAAAGACCATCACTTTCGAAGAGATGCTGGAAATGGCCAGCCTCGGCTCCAAGGTGCTGCAGATCCGCTCGGTGGAGTTTGCAGGCAAGTACAAGGTCCGGCTGCGCGTGCTGTCCAGCTTGACCGACGCCGACATGCCGCTGGCCGAGGAGGCCGCATCCGGCACGCTGATCACGTTCGAGGAAGACACCCAGATGGAAAAGGCCGTCATCTCCGGCATCGCCTTCTCGCGCGACGAGGCCAAGATCACTCTCACGCGCGTACCCGATCGCCCCGGCATCGCCTACCAGATCCTGGGTGCGATCGCCGATGCCAACATCGAAATCGACATGATCGTGCAGAACATCAGCATGGAGGGCACGACCGACTTCAGCTTCACCCTCCATCGCAACGAGTACGCCAAGGCGATGGACGTGCTCAAGACCAAGGTGCAGCCGGTCATCAAGGCCAAGGAGATCATCGGCGACGCCAAGATCTGCAAGGTCAGCGTGGTCGGCATCGGCATGCGCTCGCACGTCGGTATCGCCAGCCTGATGTTCCGCACGCTGTCCGAGGAGGGGATCAACATCCAGATGATCACCACCAGCGAGATCAAGATTTCCGTGGTGGTCGAGGACAAGTACATGGAGTTGGCGGTGCGCGCCCTGCACAAGGCCTTCGGCCTCGAGCAGGCGCCGGTCTGAACGGCGCGAGCATCACTTTTCGGTTTTGCTCGCCGTGACTGCAACGTCTACACTCGCGGCGATGCGCTGACCCCTCGGTCCGCGCGATCGTTTTTCAGTTCGGAGACGTGGCCGAGAGGTCGAAGGCACTCCCCTGCTAAGGGAGCATGCGCGCAAAAACGTGCATCGAGGGTTCGAATCCCTCCGTCTCCGCCAGTACAAGAGCTTCGAACCTGCTGAGCGGGCTTTGAAGGCGCTCAGAGCCCCGCACCGTGCGGGGCTTTTTGCTTTGGGCTCCTGACTGCGCCTTCGGCCGGTTGCAAGGTCGGCACCGACACGGGCTTGCGGGTGTAGCGCACGGCGGCCTCGATAAGCCAGGCCGTCAGCTCATCTTTGTCGATGGTCGTGGGTGCGCTACCCTCTTGACCGACCCAGCAGTCAGTCGATGCCCTCCTCGATGCACGAACTTTCCCCAGAAGCTGCCTATTCGGCCGATCTCGGAACCCCTTTCACGCACGACTCGACGTCCCGTCGGTGTTTCTCGCTCCACGACATCGAGACGCACGTCCTGATCCACCGAGCAGAAGTCATCCGCCGCGGGTACGAGCGAATCGTGGCCATCGCCCGCAGCGGTCTGTATGCAGGCGCGATGCTCAGCCATTACACCGGCATCGAGATGGACGCGATCCAGGTCGATCGAGGCCAGCGAACTGTCCGAGGCGGCCCCGCTGAGGCGACCGGGCTTGGCGCTCGCCTCCTCCTCGTCGACGACCTGGCCGGCAAGGGCTACACCCTGGTGACAGCTCAAGAGCACTTTGAGCGCCAGGGATGGCAGGTGGACGTCTTCGTCACGGCCAGCGATGAGCTTTCCCGCGTTCGCCCTGAGTTTGGCATCCACCTGGGCGATGGCGTTCGACCCACGTTCCCATGGGAGCGCACTGTCATGGCCGTCCATTTCGATTCCGAGCGCCGCAATGCCCGGGATCGCGACCGGTGGAACGTCGGGTTCGATCTCGACGGCGTGTTCCTCGATGATGTTCCGGGTCACCTTTATCTGGAGCAGCTGGAACTGGCGCTCGCCATGCGCGAAGACTTCCTGCCCTACCCCCATCGACCGCCCCAATGGCTCAACGACGGGTCGGAGTACATCATCAGCGGCCGCATGGCCACCGAGACCGCCCAGACGGAAGCCTGGCTGACCCGCCACGGCATGCGCCACAAGGGGTTGCACCTGAGGCCGAGGCTGGACCTGCCGCCGCCCGAGCACAAGGCGTTCTGGATCGCCAGCCTGGCGATCTCCGAGTTCATCGAGAGCGAGCTCCCTCAGGCCCTGGAGATCGCGCGCCTGGCCCCGTTTTGCGTCGTGTGGCACTACGA
>JBIIZX010000101.1:0-8861 GCA_044346055.1 Burkholderiaceae bacterium
TTGAGAATGATGCGAAAGGCGGGGATGGCCAAGTGGACAAGCCGCGCGCAGAACCGGGTCAAAACCAGGTTGTGTCCTAGGCAAAGGACAGGTGAGTGCCTATACTAGAAACGAGTGGAGGCCAAGTCAACGCTCTGTCTTAGACAAACGGGTGCACTTGGAAGCGAAGTCGGCGAAGGCGCAAGCAAACGTCCTAACCAACGTTTTAGGGCGAGTCCGGGACGCTTTTGCTCGGCTCGAGTCAACGGACAAGCAGCTTACCGAGTGGCTCGTACAGCACAGGCCGTCCAGAAGTAACCCATGAACGATCGCACCACACCTTCCGAAGTCACCGTCTCCATCGCCGCGGTTGAGCGCGACACCGGCCTGGCCAAGGATACCTTGCGTGTTTGGGAACGCCGCTACGGTTTTCCGCAGCCGGGGCGTGACGCCTTTGGCGAGCGCATCTATCCGCTCGACCAGGTCGACAAGCTGCGTGTCATCAAGCGGCTGATGGACCAGGGGCATCGGCCCGGCAAGATTATCAACTACACCGCCGAGCAACTGCAGCAGCTCGCTGAATCCGCCACCAACAGCCCGAGCCGCGCGCTGGAGGCTGCCGAACAGCACGAGGACCTGCAGAACCTGCTCGAGCTCGTGAAGCAGCACAAGCTCGAGGAGCTGCGCCGCCAGTTGTCGCAGTCGGTGCTGCGCGTGGGCCTGTCGCGCTTCGTGGTGGAGATCATCGCGCCGCTGAACGCAATGGTGGGCGATGCATGGACCCGCGGCTACTTCGAGATCTTTGAAGAGCACTTGTACACCGAGAGCGTGCAGGTGATCCTGCGCAACGCCATCAACACCATCCCGCATCCGGCCACGCATCATCGCGGCCGCCCGCGCATCCTGCTGACCACCTTCCCGCAGGAGCCGCACGGTCTGGGCCTGCTGATGGCCGAAGCCCTGTTCTCGCTCGACGGCGGCCATTGCATTTCGCTCGGCGTGCAGACGCCGATCTGGGACATCGTGCTGGCAGCCACCACGCAAAGCGCGGACATTGTGGCGCTTTCGTTTTCCGCCGCGCTCAATCCCAACCATGTGCTCGATGGTCTGACCGAACTGCGCGCCAAACTGCCGCGCACGACCGAGGTGTGGGCCGGCGGTGGCTGCCCGGTTCTGCACCGGCGCCCTCCCAAGGACATCCGCTCGCTGCGCTCGCTCGACTCCATCGCTGCGGCGCTTGAAGAGTGGCGGGCGGCGCACTCGTACTAGCCGACAGGCTTGTCCTTTCGCGGATCCTCGGCGACTCATTGGCCGCGCACTGTGACCGATCGGCGACTGATCGGCAGCCCTCTCCGCCACGCTCGCCATTTGCGGCGATCATTTGCTGCAGCTTTGATCGGCGGGCACGCAACTCGCCGCGCTGCGCCGCGTTTCCTGCTGTTGCGCTGTCTTGCGCGCATTATTCTTCGCTTCGCTTCCTTTGCGTGTCGCCTTGACCTTCAAGGGCAACAAGTCATCTCTCCCCGCCAAACCCTGCGCGTCCTGCGGCCGGCCGATGGTCTGGCGCAAGCGCTGGGCCAGGACGTGGGCATCGGTCCGCTACTGCTCTGATCGCTGCCGCCGCGTCGGCCCGAAGGATGTGGCGACATGACGCGACCCAAAGCTGCAATCGCGCGCCGCCTGCGGCTGGTGCTCGGCGACCAGCTGCAGCACGACTCGCCGCACTTTGACGCCTTTGATCCGGCGCGCGACTGCATGGTGTTGATCGAGGCACCCGGTGAGGCAAGCCATGTGTGGAGCCACAAAGCACGCATTGCGATCTTCCTGGCCGCCATGCGTCACTACGCGGCGTACTTGGCTGCTCGCGGCGTGCCAGTGGTCCATGTACGTCTCGACGATCCGGCGTTTGCCGACGCACCCGCACTCATCGAGCGGCTCAAGCGCGTGATCGCGCGGGAGCGTGCCGACGAACTCGTCATCATCGAACCCGGTGAGTGGCGGCTGGAGCAGGCGCTGCTCGCGCTGCCAGCGCAGCTGGACGTCCGCCTCACGGTCCTGCCTGATCGCCACTTCATGTGTTCGCGCCAGGAGTTCACGCGCTGGGCACAGGGCAAGCGTGAGCTGCGCATGGAGTTCTTCTATCGGCAGATGCGCAAGACGCACGGTGTGCTGCTGGACACCGAAGGCGCGCCCGAAGGCGGCGCCTGGAACTACGACGCCGACAACCGCGCCGGCTTTCCCCGCTCCGGCCCCGGCGCGATTGCGGCTCCGGCACGCTTCACGCCCGATGCGTTGACGCGCGAGGTGATCGAACTCGTCGAGCGGCAGTTTGCGCAGCACCCCGGTGACCTGTCGCAGTTCGCCTGGCCCGTGACGCGCGCGCAAGCGCTGCAGGCACTGCAGCGCTTCATCGAGGCTCGATTGGAGCAGTTTGGTCGCACTCAGGATGCGATGTGGACCGACACGCCCTTCGGCTGGCATGCGCTGCTGTCGTCGAGCCTGAATCTGAAGCTGCTCGATCCGCGCGAAGTCATTGCCGCTGCGCAGGATGCGTACCGCGCGCGGCAGTTGCCATTAGCCAGCGTGGAAGGGTTCATCCGCCAGGTGCTTGGCTGGCGCGAGTTCATCCGTGGCGTCTACTGGCAGTTCATGCCCGACTTGGGCCGGGCCAATCAGTACCAGCACCAGCGCAAGCTGCCGCAGTGGTACTGGACTGGCGACACGCGCATGCACTGCATGCGCCAGTGCGTGGGGCAGACGCTGGCGCACGGCTACGCGCACCATATCCAGCGCCTCATGGTCACCGGGCAGTTCGCGCTGCTAGCGCAGATTGCGCCACAGCAGGTGTGCGACTGGTACCTGGCGGTGTACGTGGATGCGGTCGAGTGGGCCGAGCTGCCGAACGTCGCCGGCATGGCGCTGCACGCCGACGGCGGCCGCTTCACCAGCAAGCCGTACGTGGCGAGCGGGCAGTACATCAAGCGCATGAGCAACTACTGTTCTGGCTGCAGCTACAAGCCCGAGCAACGCAGCGGCGCGCAGGCCTGCCCAGTGACCGTGCTGTTCTGGCACTTTCTTGACCGGCACGAGCGGACGCTTGCGGCCAATCCGCGCATGGTGATGATGGCCAAGAACATCCAGCGCCTGTCGGCCGAGGAACGTGCCAGCATCCGAACGCAGGCCGCGGCGATGCTCGACAATCTCGACTCGCTTTGACCTCGAGGTCGACATGAAGCTGGGAAGACGGGTGGCGGTGGTGACAGGCGCGGCGCAGGGCATCGGTGCCGCCTGCGCCAGGGCGCTGGCGGACGAAGGCGCGCAGGTCGTGGTGTCGGACACGAACGAGATCGGCGGCACGGCCGTGGTGCAGCAAATTGCAGCGCGTGGCGGCATGGCGCTGTTCTGCAAGGCCGATGTGGCGGACCGTGCGCAGGTCGATGCGCTGATACGGTTTGCCGTGGAGCGCTTTGGCCGGCTCGATATCTGCATCAGCAACGCCGGCATCGTCCACGCGGCCGAGTTCGTCGACCTTGCCGAAGAGGACTTTGACCGCGTGCTGCGCGTTAACCTGAAGGGCGCGTTCCTCTGTGGCCAGGCGGCAGCGCGGCAAATGCTCGCGCAGGACGCGCAGGCCAATGGCGCGCGCGGCGCGATCATCAACATGTCGAGCGTCAACGGCGTGCTCGCGATTGCCAACCAGGTGCCCTACACGGTGAGCAAGGGGGGCGTGAACCAGCTCACCAAGGTGATGGCGATCGGCCTGGCGCCCAAGGGCATCCGCGTGATGGGCATTGGCCCCGGCTCGATCGCCACCGAGCTGCTGAGGACCGCAGTGCTGACCAATGAGGCCGCCAAGCAACGCATTCTGTCGCGCACGCCGCTCGGCCGCCTCGGCGAGCCCGATGAGGTGGCGAAGATCGCGGTGTTCCTTGCGAGTGACGACGCGTCGTACCTGACTGGCACCACCGTGTATCCCGACGGTGGGCGGTTGGGCTTGAACTACACAATGTAGGCGTTTGGCCGCGCGGCAGCCGTGCTCCGGCGGGTACGGAGACGGTTGTGCGCGTTCGCTCCTGAATTGACTGGAGGCGGACCGGCGGGGTCTAGCCGTTCTTTACCCGCATCGCACCGACCCGCAGCACACCGTTGCATAGCCTGAGCGACAAGGACGGTTTCTGCATGGACCCCACGGCCACCTCCTCGGCCATCACGACGGCGATCCTGCCTGCCCTGTCTTCGTGGCGGAAGCAATCGGCGCGTCCAAGTGACGATAGGTCCCGCTTCTTCTAGGCCGCAGCGTGCGCATCGGCGTGGGGACGCGGGCGAGACTTTGCTCGTAGGCTCGCCAGCCGGCCAGCTGCGAGGCGGTCATGCTGGCGCCCTTGCCGGTCTTGAGCGTGTGCTCAACGGCACGCAGACGTCGCTTGACTTCGCGCGGCAATGCAAGGTGCTGGTTGACGATGACGCCGCAAACGCATTGCCGCTGATGCTGCCGGTAGACGCCTAGCTTGCGGCCATCGTGCACTTCATACCCGCAGCCTTTGGCGATGCGACGGACTGCATGCACGACCTCACGCACCTTGCGCGGCCAATCCTCCGGGAACGAGATCGTAATGTCGTCCGCGTAGCGCGTGTAGGTCCCCTTGTGGCGCGCCGCCGCGCGGGTGATATTTCGGTCAAGGCTGGTGTTCACCAAGTTCGCCAACCGCGGGCTTGTCGGAGCGCCTTGCGGTAGTCCGCCGTTGATGGTGACTAGGCGCGTCAGCAGGGCGGCCACATCCTTGTTCCAACCGATGCGGCGGAAGTAGGCCTCAACGCGCTGTGCCGATGTTTGATCGAAGAAGTCCCGCAGATCCATCTTCAGCACAACCTGCTGCCGGGCGTGCAGCGCTGCATTGGTTGCAACCGAGCGTCCGCGCTCAAAAGCGTGGGCGGCATCGTGCGCCTTCAGTCGACCAAGCAGCCGCCGCAAAATGCGACGCTGCAGCTCTTTCGTCGGCGCATCGGGGATCAGCAGCGTGCGTGAGCCGCCGTTGCGCTTTGGAATTTGCGCTTTGCGGTACTGCGGCTTGATATTGCGCAGGCTCGCGACGTCAACGTTCAGACGCTTGGCAACCTCCGCTACGCCGTGACCCAGCCCGAGTGCACTGCGCAGTCGGCTCAGCGGCCGCTGTCCAAAGCGCTGCCTCAGCACGAGGCGCAGCACCAGCAGCAGCGGTGCGCCGATGAGTGAACCGGCGATCACTGCACTGAGCCACTTTGCCAGTTGTTCTTCGACGCCGATCGCAGACAGACCGGCGATGGCACCCATTACGGTGAGCGTGCCAAGGCCGACAATGAAAAGCATCGGGAACAAGGCGGCGAGCAGCCCAAAGAAGGCGAGAGATAGGACTTGCCCGAGGCGAGCGATCAGTGTTCGCATTGTCTTCAGCCAGAAAAAAACTGGCCGCGTTAAGCGGCCAGTCTGCCTTGCCATGTATCCACGGCCGTAGGACGGGTGATACATGCAATATCGGTGTGTGTGTGGACATTGACACCGGGCCGACGAAACATCGGCTCTTGCGCACTGAAGGCGCCACCAAAGCGAGCGAATGCTAGCCCACCGCCGCTTGCCCAGTCAAGGTTAACTGCGACAGGGCACCTGCGCGCTGCTGAACGAGCGTGACTCCAGCCACGACGTTCCTAGTAGAACACCGTCAGTACCCCAGTGAATCCATACAGGTTCTGCGCCCCGATCTCGCCGCTGCCATAGAACCCCACCAGCGGCACGTCGCCCAGCTGTTGCTGGATCACGCGCAGCTCCTCGTGTTGCTCGCCGAAAAGATGACTGCCACGGCCCACGCAGGACACGTACACCGCACCCTTGGTGTGCACCGGGGTGCCGCTCGACTCTTCCACCTCGTGCAAGTGGTCGCGGATCTCGGCGCAGATGCGGATCAGGTCCTTGCGCGCGGCCGCTTCGTCGCGGGTGCAGAACGACAGCGCCTGGCCGTCTTCGACCGGCGCGCCGATGGCCACCACACCCTTGGCCGGATCCAGCGCGACCACGGGCCGCACCACGTAGTCGGGTCGCAGGCGATCGGCGCGGCGCCGCTCGCGATAGGCCCCTTCGGCGGCCGGCTCCAGGCCAACGAACAGGCCACGGCGCCCGAGCGACTGCAGCTGCTCGCGCACCTTGATGAAGTCCTCATTGGGGGGCGCTGCCCTGGTCGCATCGGGGGAACCCGCGGCCAGCCGCGGCCGGATGCCAGTGTCCTCGAGCAGCACTTCAAAAGCCGGCCGGCGATCCAGTTCGACGATGAAGTTCGCCGTGCTGCGCGTGATGGTGTGGCGCGTGGCCTGCGCCAGCGGATGCACCCCTTGTGTCACGCGCGACACCAGCGGCACGTCACTGGCGAACACGACACCGGACAGGCCGCCGCTGAGCACGCGGTCGGCGATCTGGTGTGTGCCGGCGCGGCCGCTCGAAAGGCCGCCGAACAGGTAGCCGCTGGCCACCTTGTGTGCCATGTCGATGATCAGTTCACCCAGGTCGGGCGTCTCCGGGTCCGCATGGACGAGCGCGGTGAAGGCTGCCTCGGCACCGCTGTCGGTGCGCGTACCGAGTGTTGGCGAGCGCTGCGTGCCCGAGAACACGTTGAAGCTGCCAGCGGCAAACTGCCCGAGCATCACGGCAATCGCCGGCTCGTCGGTGTATTCGGTGCCGGTGGCAGCAATGCCAACGCCGGTGGTGCCGACCCAGTTGGGAATCCCGGTGCGCGACTTCAGCAGCGTGAGGATCTGCTCGGTATGCGGTGCCAGCGGCTCGGTCAGGTACAGAAAGCCGAGGTTGGGCTGGCGCCCGTAGCGCTCGTCGCCAGCAAAGCGCGACAGCAGCAGCAGGCACTCTTCGGTGGCAGTGGACCAGTCCGGGTGCGTTGCGTGCGCACTGCGAAATCGCATCGAATCAGCCAGCGGCCGGGTCGGCCTTGCGGCGCCGCGCCTTGCTATCGGACTTCGCCGCGGACTTCGCCGCAGACTTGCCCGCTCCGGTCTTGCGCGCCGCGGCATTGCTTGCGGCCGCCTTGCTCACGGCCTCCTTGTAAGCCGCGGCCTCGTTCGTCGTCGGCTTGGCTCCCGACTGCGGTGGAGTGACCGCGGCCGCGGCCACGCGGGCGAACTGGTCTTGCAGCGCGCCCCACCAGGCCGCGGCATTCACTGGCATCGCGCTCGCCGCAGCTTGCGCCGCCTTGGCGCTGCGGCTGGGGCGTGCGCGTCGTGCCTTGGGTGCCGGGCGCGGCGTGGCCGCGGGCGTTGGCGCAGGTTGCACCGCCTGCGGTTGCTCATGGCGCAGACGCTGCGGCGGCCAGTCTGCATCCTGTGCATCGGCTGGGATTGCCGCCGCCGCTGGCTCGGCCCCGCCGCCGCGCGCATTCATGCCGGCAAAGAGGTTGCCGCCAAAGCTCTTCAGCGTCGCAATCGTGTTGCGCTGGACTTCGAGCGTCTGGATCGTGGTGCGCAACATGGTCGCGTTCAGGTTGAGCCACTGCTCCACCGCACGTAGGTCGGCGATGCGCTTGTCCAGCTCACCGATGTCAAGGGTGGGTGTGATCATCGAGGGCAGCGCCTGCGGCAGGCCCTGGGCAAACTGCGCAATGCCCGCGGCGTTCGGGAACTGCGGAAACTGCTGGATCTGCGGCAGCCCTGTCATGCCCCACATCCTGCGCATCATGTCCATGCCGTCGGTCATCGTGCTGGCCATGCCCGCCAGCGGATTCTGTTTCTTTACGCTCATTTGCCTCTCCCTGGCGCTTTTGTCGTGACGGCCGCTGTCACCTTCTGGTCAATCGCACCGAACACGGACTGGCCGGCGCCATCGAACATTTCGATCTTCACCCGGTCGCCAAACTGCATGAACGGAGTGCTGGGCTGGCCCGCGGCGATCATCTCGAGCGCGCGCCGCTCGGCGATGCACGAGTAGCCGCGACTGGCGTCCTTGTTGCTCACCGTGCCCGAGCCGATGATGCTGCCCGCCTTCAGGTTGCGCGTCTTGGCCACATGCGCGATCAGTTGCGCAAAGTCGAACACCATGTCGGTACCGGCGTGTGCCTGGCCCACCCGCTTGCCGTTCCAGTGCACGATCAGCGGCAAATTGACCTTGCGGCCATCCCAGGCCTCGCCCAGTTCATCGGGCGTCACGGCCACCGCGGAGAACGCAGTGGCCGGCTTGCTCTGGAAAAAGCCAAAGCCCTTCGCGAGTTCTGCCGGGATCAGGTTGCGCAGGCTCACATCGTTGACGAGCATCAGCAGGCGAATGTGATCGGCGGCCTGCTCGGGCGTGCTGCCCATGGGCACATCATCGGTCACCACCGCCACCTCGGCCTCGAAATCGATGCCCCAGGCCGCATCGGCGCACACGATGTCCTCGTGCGGGCCGAGCAGATCGTCGGAGCCGCCCTGGTACATCAGCGGCTCGGTCCAGAACGACTCGGGCATCTCCGCGCCGCGCGCCTTGCGCACCAGTTCCACATGGTTCACATAGGCCGAGCCATCGGCCCACTGATATGCGCGCGGCAGCGGCGCCATGCATTGGCCGGGGTCGAAGGCAAAGGCATGACGCGCGCGCCCGTCGTTGAGCGTCTGGTACAGGTCGTGCAACTGCGGGGCAAGAAAGCCCCAGTCATCGAGCGCCTGCTGCAGGCGGCCGGCAATATGGCTGGCATGGTGGGCCAGCGAGAGGTCGCGCGAGACGACGATCAGTTGACCGTCGCGCGACCCGTCACGCAGTGAGGCAAGTTTCATTTGATTATTGTCGGTGTTCGGGTGGCTAGGGCCTGTTAACGCTTGGCTCGCGCATGTGCGATCCAAGTGTTGACAGGCCCAAGTCGTTGCTTGTGGCGACT
>JBIIZX010000102.1:0-8857 GCA_044346055.1 Burkholderiaceae bacterium
AGCTTGAAGCGGCACGAGCCAAAGGCGCCGCCGGGCATGTTGCGCAGGGCGGCGATCGCGGCATCGGTCTCGCGGCCGGTGTCGATGAGGTCTTCCTCGAGCACGCCGACGATGCCATTGCGCCCAGCCAACAGCTTGCCGATGCGGCGGCTGCGGCGCGCGGCCTCGATGACGCCCGCGGCCGAGGCATTGATGACCGCGGTCACGCCCCCGGATTGGGCATAGATGGCATTGGTGGGTGTTGAACGGGTGCGCGAGGTCGGCATGAGTGTTTGGAGTCGGGAGTCGGGAGTCGGGAGTCGGGAGTCGGGAGTCGGGAGTCGGGAGTCGGGAGTCGGGAGTCGGGAGTCGGGAGTCGGGAGTCGGGAGGCGGGAGTCGGGCATCGGGCGTCGGCGTCGGAGTCGGAGTCGGGCGAGCGCACTGCGGCTGCGCTGCAGCGACGTCCGTTGCAAATTGCACGCCGGGGTGCGCTCTGTGGTGCGCTCTATCGTGCGCTCGATAGTGCGCGCCCGGCACCGCACCCTTGCGAACGCTGCAAGACGGACATTCGCCTGCTCGATAGCCTAACGGCTCGCGCCGACACGGTTCATCAACACGGTTCAGTTTGGCAGGTGCATCGCCCCCGCGCAGGCGGGGGTCCAGCGGCTTACCTCGAAAGTCACTGGGTTCCCGCCGACACGGGAACGACGGGTCGAGCTGGCTGAACCGTATTGCGGCTCGCGCGCTCGACCAGATCGAAGATCGACCGATAAGTGATACCGCCGTGCTCGGACAGGCCGATCTCGCACGGGCGGCTGCTGGAGACGCCACTGGCGCAGCCGCCGACGGCGGCCGGCAGGTCACGCAAGGCGTGCGCATTCAGTTCCGGGTTGGTGAAGCCGAGCGAGCCGGCAAAGCCGCAGCAGCCAATTGCAGCGGGTTGCACCACCGTGCTGGTGCAGGCCTGCGCCACCGCCAGCAGCTTGTCGTCCAGCCCCTGCTTGCGCACGCTGCACACCGGATGCACGGCAATGCGCTCGGCCAGGGGCTTCAGTTGCAGGCGCGGCAGCACGAGGTCGTGCAGCGCTTCGACCGGATCGAGAATTCGGATCGAACTGTCGCCGCGCTCGGCCAGATTGCGCTTCATGCGGTAGGCGCAGGGGCTGGTGTCGAACAGCACGAGCAGCTTGCCGCCGCCACCGGCAGCACGCAGCGCCGCGGCCAGTTCTTCGCTCTTGGCATCCGCCGCTGCCATGAGGCCCTTGCTTTCGAACGGCTGGCCGCAACACAGCGCCTGCATGTCCTGCGGGTGAACCGGTGACAAGCCGGCGCGGGCCAGCAGGCGCATGGTGACGGTGGGCAGATCGTCGCCGGCATCGCCGCGCTCTCGCCCCATGGTGCGCGCCGCACAGCTTGGAAAATGGACCACCGCTTCGCCTGTGCTGTTGGTGCCGCTGTTGGTGCCGCTGGGGCCACCGCCCTTGAACCAGGCGGCGCGCGGATAGCGCGGCGACCACGGCGGAATGAGCTCACCGCTCACGCTGCGGGCCGTGCCGCACAGCGTGGTCATGGCACGCGTGCCGATCGTTGCATGCAGCAGGTCGGCACCACCCAGCCCCAGCCGCACGCCGGTGCTCACTGTCCCAAAGCCATCGGCCAGGGTCGCTGCCACGCGCTGCGCCAGTGGCCCGGCGCGGTCGCTGCGCAGCGCCTTGGTGAGCTTGCCGGTCTCGATCTCCACCGGGCAGGCGAGCGCGCACAAGCCGCAGGCCGCGCAGGTATCGACCGCGGCATAGTCGTACTCGCGCTGCCGCGCCGCCGTGTCTTCGCCGGCGGCATTGGCGCGCGCCAGTTCGCGCAGCGCGGTGATGCGCTGGCGCGGCGTGAAGGTGAGCGCGGCCGACGGACACTGTGGCTCGCAAAAGCCGCACTCGATGCAGCGATCCACCAGCGGATGCGCCGCCGTCATCGACTTCAGGTTTTGCAAGTGCGCGCGCGCGTCGTCATTGAGGATGACGCCGGGATTGAGCAGCCCCTGCGGATCGAGCAGCCGCTTGATCTCGCGCATCAGCGCCATGCCCTCGACGCCCCACTCGCGCTCCACGAACGGCGCCATGTTGCGGCCGGTGCCGTGCTCGGCCTTCAACGCGCCGTCGTAGCGGCCCACCACCAGCTCGACCACGTCGTCGATCATGGCGGCGTAGCGGCGCACCTCGTCCTCGCAGCCGAAGTCCTGCGTGAACACGAAGTGCAGGTTGCCCTCGAGCGCGTGGCCAAAGATGATGGTCTCGTGGCCCGGCTGCATGTAGCCGTGCTGGCGCAGCACCGCCTGCAGGTCGAGCGTGGCCTGCGCCAGGCGCTCCACCGGAAACGCAACGTCCTCGATCACGACCGTGGTGCCAACGTCGCGCCGCGCACCGACCGAAGGGAAGGTGCCCTTGCGCACCTTCCAGTACTTGGCGATCACCGCTGCGTCGGTGCTGAACTCGATCGGCGTCACTGTGTGTTCTTCGCCAAGGCAGGCCGCAAGACAGTCGGTGATGGCACGTACGTTCTCGGCCACCGCGTGCCCATCGGCGCCGCGTGTTTCCACCAGCAGCGCAGCCGCGTCCGGCCCCAGCGCGTGGATGGCGGCCGGCATGCCGGGCTTGTGCTCCACGCTGGCCAGCGCCGCGCGGTCCATCAGTTCCACCGCCGCCACCGGCATCGACTTCAGCGCCGTGACCGCGTCGCAGGCCGCATGCAGGCTCGAGAACAGCAGCAGTGCGGCCGCTTTGTGCGCATGGTCGGGCACGGTGCGATAGGTGACCGAGCCCATGAAACCGAGCGTGCCTTCGGAGCCGATCATCAGGTGCGCGAGGATCTCGATCGGGTCATCGAAGTCCAGCAGCGCATTCAGGCCGTAGCCCGTGGTGTTCTTCATCCGGTACTTATGGCGGATGCGCGAGGCCAGCGGCTCGCGCCGGGCGCGCTGCGCCAGCGTGGCCAGGCCGAGCAAGAGTTCGGCGTGGCTTTGCCTGAAGGCGGCAACCGAGGCGGGGTCTTCGGTATCGAGCAGCGTGCCGTCAGCGAGGATCAGCCGCAAGCCGGCAAGCGTGTGATAGCTGTTCTCGCGCACGCCGCAGCACATGCCGCTGGCGTTGTTCGCCGCAATGCCGCCGATCTTGGCGGCATCGATCGAGGCCGGATCGGGCCCGATCTTGCGACCAAATGGCGCCAGCAGCCGATTGGCATGCGAGCCGATGACTGCCGGCTGCAGGGTGATGGTGCTTGCATCGGCGTTCACGCAGGCGCCGCGAAAACCATCGCCCAGCAGCACCAGCACCGAGTCCGAGATCGACTGCCCAGACAGACTGGTGCCGGCGGCGCGAAAGGTCAGCGGCGCATGGTGGGCGCGGCAGGCCGCGAGGACCTGCTGCACCTGGGCCTCGCTGTCGACCGTGACCACCAGTTGCGGCACCAAGCGGTAGAAGCTGGCATCAGTGCCAAAGGCAAAGCGGCGCAGCGGCTCAGTGACCAGCGCCTGCGCGGGCAGCACGGCGGCCAGCGCGTCGCGCAGGGCGGAGTAGTTGACGGTGGGTGCAAGCATCGGCGCACCGTAGACCCCGGCGCGCCCCGGCACTTTGCGCGGCGGCAAGAAACGCCGCCCGCAGTGCAGCAGGCGAAACCACCGGGGATCTCCGGCGCCGCGCCACCGCTGCCCCCTCCCCCCAAATCCGGCATTGGTCGCATGCTCTGGCGGAGCTACGTGCCATCGCGCAGCATTGCGACTCCACGTTCAACCCCTCGCCTGCCATGCACAGCGCACTGCCATCACGCCGCACCGCTCTCGCCTTCGCCTGCACCGTCCCTGCCGCCTTGGGCGCCTGCGCGACTGCCCCCACCACGGCGCAGGTGCCAACACTGTCGCGCGACGAAACGGCCGCGCAGGTGCGTGCAGCGGAGCAATCGTTTGCCAAGACCATGGCCGACCGCAAACTCGAGGCCTTCGCCCAGCACGTGGGCGAGGACGCGGTCTTCCTCAGCGGCGGCAAGGCGCTGCGCAGCCGCGCGGCGGTGGTGGAGGGTTGGAAGCGCTACTTCGACAAGCCCGCGGCGCCGTTCTCGTGGTCGCCGGAGATAATTGAAGTCATCGAGCCGGGCCGCCTCGCCTACAGCGAAGGCCCGGTGCTCTCGCCCAACGGCGTGAACTTCGCGCGCTTTTACACCCTGTGGCGGCGCGAGTCCGACGGCCGCTGGCGCGTGGCGCTGGAGAACGGCTACGAGGTGTGCAAGGCGAAGTGAGCGGGCGCAAAGACGGTCGGATTGCGAGGTCTGCGACTGCGTCGTGCTGTCGTCGCTTCGGCGTCGCCGTCGAACACACGTCGAGCACACCCACCGCTGGGCAACGTCGAGCTGAGGTCAACGCGGAGGGTGCGATCTCGCAACACCCGCCCTTGGGGGGCACGATGACGGCTGAGTTCGGCCAGAGAACGGACCTTCAGCACTCGTCTCCATCGCGCCCCAAACCAGACGCTCGCGACGACCTTCGTCGCCGCCACGGTCAGTGCGGCGGGTGACAATCGGATTTCGTGGTTCGTTAACGCTGTGAGCAGCGACACCCCGCAGCCGCAGAGCTGCGCCAGCGCGCGAACCGCGGGTGTTCAGGAGCGCGCCAGTTATCACGCGGCGGACGCCGTTAAACCGCAGATCGGTCAGATCCTCGGATTTGTTATTGACCCGCGTGAGCGGATGCCCTTGCGACGAACCGCGCTCGACAAGCGGATCAGCCTGGCGTCGCAACCATTCTCAGCACCGCCGTCCCTTGTTATCGTGCAGGGTGGGTCAATACAACTCGTTGGATTGCTTGTACTGCATTGGCCGGTGACATGAAGGAGGTTTCGTGACAGCGCGGCTTGAGAACCTTGAGGCGGCGGCCAGTCTGGAGAAAGCGGGGAAGAGGTCGGACCTTCTTGCGTTCGCTCAACTGTGGTCAAAGGAGGAGCCGAAAAACCTCTTTGCTTGGCAGGCAATCGGTGACGCGTCGCGCAAACTCAACAGACCGCAGGACGCCCTGTTGGCGTATCGCGAAGCACTGGGCATCGCTCCCCCGATTCCGACGCTTGTCCTCGGCGCAACGGTGTCGGCTGCTCCGATCTGGTACCGCATCGGACACGCGCATTTCGAGTTGGGTAACGTTGAAGACGCTGTAAAGGCGTTCGAAGAGGCGGGTCGAATCGATCCTGGAGTGCCTGACATCTGGAATGACCTCGGTGTTGTTCACATGAACAACAGAAATACAAAGGGCGCGTTTGAAGCCTTCAAGAAAGCTGTCATTGCGGATCCAAGGAACCTAAATGGCCTAAAGAACTTGGGCCTCCTCTATGCGATGACCGGTGCCCGTCAAGGCGTGGAAAATACACACGAGCGCATGCTCGCAATAGATGGTATGGCGGCACGAGTTTTCTTGGGGCAAGCGAACAAGATCCTGAACGCAGGCTAGTGTGGTGAGCGGCAAGTCGCAATCCAACTTGGCATTGGCGTCCGAAGTTCACCTCATCGACCCATCAACATAGAAACAACCTGCAGTGTTTGAGAAGATTGTTCTTCGTAGATCAGAGATGGGCGCAGCGATCAGCGCAGGGCACGTTGCTGAAGCATTGCTCTTCTATCAGAACGTGCACCTGATCATCGATATGGGAAGTTTCGGAGAGCTGGTCCGTCAGATTGGCCCCGGAACGCTTCTATCATTACTCCAGCGCGGTGACTGCACCGCCGTTTACTGCGAAGAGACTCTCGGTACACACTCGCAGACCATTGGCCCGATGCAGACCCATGGTTTCGTCGCGTTCACGCTTACGGGGCACGAAGGTATCGGCTCCTTCGCTTCGCGGGAGGATCGAGTTGCCTACATGCTTCGAAATCAAGGCGTGCCGAGTTCGGACGCCAAGCGTTTCTCCAAGGCATTCCTAAAGTACGCGCCCGCTCGGAAGCTCTCTGGTGACTTCTACATCAATGGAGGAATCACAACAGCGGCTCGTCGCGATTTGGATGATGGCGATTTCGTGCGCGCGGCTGTAAACGCTGCGTTATCGCGAACGCCGGGAGCCGAAGCGCTCGGAAGTTCACTTCGCTTTTACATCGTCGATTCTCAGCTTGGGTTGCACGTATTCGACAACGTCGACTTCCCGATGATTAATAGACGGAGAGCGAGCCTTCGGCCGCCATTGGATCCCGTAACACCGGCGCTTTTGCTGAACCATATTCTGGAAGCCCGCGCAGACTTGGCACTCGCCTCCTTCTACGGAGGCGACTTCGTATCATCGGAAGTGACGTCATCCATAATTCAACTTCGCTATGCGGAAATCCTCCGCCGAAGTCGCTTGAACGAGGAGCAGCGCGCGACTTTCCATCACGTCACGCTTCCCGACTATCCCTCGCTGCGCGAAACTATTGACTCCGGTCAGCGATCGTTCACGGACTTCTTGCTACTTCTTGACAAGGCAGCTCGATTCAAGGAGTGGTTGAGGACTGCTACCGTCGATGAAGGACTTCTATGTTCGTACACGGCTGACGTCTCAAAGGAAGGATGGGTCCAGTCCGTCCCAGCAAAGACCGTCCGCTATCTCTTCACCACGATATTGGAGGCGCACAATCCCATTGTCGGCACTGCGGCCGCCATAGCAGACAACTTAATCGTCGACAAACTGCTCGGCGGATGGCGCCCAAATCACTTTGTGGAAAATCGACTTGGCCCGTTTCTACAGCCCTAGCGCACGGACGCCCTTCTGCGAGGACTTCCCTAGATAGTCCAGCAGAGGCTTTGATTTACCTCTCGCGCGGCGCAGGCGGTGGACGAGTCAAGGGCGGTCGCAGGCCGAGCGCAGCGATGCCTTGGCGCGGCACGTACCGAGTACGCTGGCGCCGGCCGGCACCGGCAGCAGGGCGGGGCGCGGCATGAGAGCTTCAGCGCAAATTGAGTGGCATCGTCGACTGCACACCTTTCGTTTTGTCTGCGAGAGGAGGACTGCATCTCTGCAACCGGCCGTGTGACGTCGTGCTTGCCGACGCGCGCCAACACGCGAGTCGCAGGCGCAATCCCGCTGTTCTGCTCGGCCCTTCGGCGCCGCGCTGGTCGAGCGTAGCCACCAGGGCAATCGCGCCATCAGCTCGTATATTTGCCGCAGCTGACGATCTTGCGCAGCACGGTCTTGCCTCGGGCGTCGACGCCATGCACACTAAAAACGTTCTTGGCCAGATCGATACCGACGGTGATGATCTCTCCCATGACTGCCTTCTCGTCGGTTACGTGCCGCACGGGCACATCGACGTTCGCACAACCCGCGGCGGCGCGGGTCGCGGCAGTCCATATCAGTCGTTATGCATCTTGAAATGCTTCTTTGATGAGATTCCGCTTTGAGTAGGACCCTCGCAAGGCGTCGTCCAACCTCGCCAAGCATGGAGTGTCGTTCGAAGAAGCTGCGTCTGTCTTCAATGATCCGCTGGCCTACACTTTCGTGGATCCCGACCATTCGGTCGGCGAAGAACGTCAGTTGACGTTCGGGGTTTCCAACGTCGGCCGACTCTTGGTCGTCATTTCAACTGAGCGGGGAGATGCACTTCGCATCGTCAGCGCTCGCAGAGCGACTCGCCGTGAGCGGGCTATTTATGAGCAAAGCTAAAGACGAAGTGCGCGCCGAGTACAGTCGTGGAGAGCTTGGCAAAGGTGTGCGCGGCAAGTATTTCGGCCGCGTATCTCGCGGCACGAATCTCGTGCTTCTGGACGAGAAAGTCGCCAAGGCTTTCCCCACCTCCGAAGCAGTGAATGAAGCGCTGCTTGGGCTTCTGTCGCTCACTGAGAAAACAACACGCATAACTCGTAGTTTCAGCGGACGCGCAAAAGCGCGCCGCCGAGCATGACGTTAGGCCGCTTAGAACCAACATTTCAGACCCACCAGCGCACCTTGCCTCTGCGCACGTCGCTCTTCGAATCAGTTGGGGGTTGCCATGCTCAAAGGATCCTGCCTCTGCGGCGCCGTCGGTTGGACACTGAAGGACATACCTGAGTCCGCAACTTCTTGCAGTTGCACGGCATGCAGACGCTATGGAACGCTCTGGGCGTACGGTTGGGAGGGAGAGGACATCACTTTCTCTGGGCAAACGACGCCATTCGTCCGAGTTGACTCACTGAGCTTCAACTTCTGCCCTACATGCGGCAATGTCAGCCACTGGCGGGGCCTCACCGTCAACGAGCAGGGCAAGAGACGAGTCGCCGTGAATCTCCGGCTGACCGAACCCGAGCCGATCAACGACGTGCCGATCCGTCACTTTGACGGTCGAGACACCTGGCAGAGTCGCCCCCATGACGGCAAGTGCGTCAGGGACATGTGGTTCTAGCTGCGCGCTGGGCGTGACCCCTCGCTCAACCGCACCGGCTACGGCGGGCAGCGTCGGCCCGGGCGGAGGCACATGGTGCATCATCTCAGCCCCGGCTCACGCTGCCAGCCTCCGCAGTCCGACTAGCTCGAACGACCAGGCCGCATGAACCCCTATTCCTTCGAGGTTCCGAAGCTATCACTCGTCGCCAGAGGCATCGGCATGCAAGACGCCGAGGATTGGTTTCAGTTCGCTGTGCTCCCCGAGGCTCGGCAACACACGAGCCTTGTCGTCAAAGGAATTGAAGACATCCAAGCCGCTATCGGGCAACACGCACACCATTCCTCCGAGGGGATGCCCAAAAGGCTGCGCTTTTTGCGCACCCCTCATGTCAAGCGTTACGCGCCATAGCAAGCACCCCGCCGCGAAAGCCTGAGCCCATGTCATTCCTTCGCCTTGCCGTCCTCATCCTCACGATCACCGTAGCTTCGTCGAGCTTGGCGAACAATGAACCTGCCATGT
>JBIIZX010000523.1:0-2603 GCA_044346055.1 Burkholderiaceae bacterium
ACTCCCAGCACCTGGCACATCAGCGTTACCGGCCACACCGCCTTGAGCTTGTTGATCCAGGCGTACTTCACAGCGATTCCTTCGCGAAGTACGCCGTCGCTTTTTTTAGGATGTCGCGCTCCATCTTAACCCGCGCCAGTTCGGCACGCAGCCGCGCCAGCTCCATCTGCTCGGCACTGACCGGCCTGTCCCCAGCGCCGTGCAGTTCGCCCTTCTCCGACGCCCTGATCCAGTTTCCAAGCGTGGCTTTAGGGATGCCCAGAACCCGCGCCGTCACCGCCGCGTCCTGCCCGCCCTTGACAAGCCTGACCGCCTCCAGCTTGAACTCCAGCGTGTACTTCGCCCTGCGGCGCTTGTCGTCTTGCTTGCTCATCTTTCGTGCTCCATCTCTGCGATTTCATCATCAGCTATGAAGTACGTTCTTCAGGGGCAAGGCCAAGCCGCGGCACGGCTCGAAGCGCGCTTTCCCGGTCTTGTTTTTTGCAGCAACTGGCGTGGCGGCGTGTCGATCTCCGATTGCATCGACTCCGGCCTGCAAACCGGTGCGCAGTTGCACCGCTGGCTGCAAGCGCCGGCGAGCGACACCGCGGCGGCCAGCGCGCTTGCCAGCGCGTTCTGACGGCTTGGGTCCCGCGCTGCCCGCCGTACCGCGGGCAGCAGCGTGCACGGCGGCGACCGAGTCCTATCGTTACTTTGCCTGGCCCCCGGGCGCTTACGCCTCGTTACAGGCATCGGGTCAACGCCGGCCTGAACCTCCTCGTTCCTGGGAAACCTGTGGGTGCTTCAATCGGTTGCCAGCGCGTCGTGGCGCGGCGGTGCTGCTCGCGCACGGGAACAACAACCAACTCGAGGCAAACCATGCAATCACTCATCCGTCGCGCCCTCACCCTCATTGCATCGGCGGCGGTCGTCGCATTGGTCGCGCCGGCATCGGCCCGGGCGCAGATGCCGCCGCAAAGCCAGCCACCGAGCCAGCCGGCCAATCCATTCGCGCAACCACAGCGCAATTTCTTCCTGGTGGTCTACGCCGGTCTGTCCGCCGGGGGCGACAAACTGGCTGAAGCGCAGATCACCGCCTTCCCGCCTTTCGGTGGCGCCTACACCTCCAACGAGGCAATTCGTGCCGGCGGCCTGGTGCAGTTTGGCGCTGGCGTGCTGTGGCAACCGTCCGACATGCTACTCGCGCTGCAGGCGACCGTTGGCTACCAGGCCGACAGCATCAATGCCGATAACGGCGACATCCGCTTCAGCCGCGTGCCCTACGAGGCGCTCGCGTTCTATACCGGCGTGCCACGCTGGCGCTTTGGCGGCGGCGCGCGCTTCGTGAAAAGCGCCGAGCTGGAGTACAGCCTGGCGCGCACCGACACCTTCCGCTTCAAGGACAGCAACGGCTTCGTGCTGGAAGCCGGCTACCAGGTCGCACCGCGCCTGTGGATCAATGTGCGTTACGTGGACGAGGACTACGAGGTCAAGAGCGTGAACGGCGTCGACGTCGTTCCCAACAACAAATTCTCGGGGCGTGCCGGCGGGTTCAACGTCATGTACGCGTTCTGAAGGACCTTTCGGGCTCGATCTCGGACGTGAATCGAGACGCTTTCGCCCCCGTCAGAAAGGGGGCCGCACGCACCAGCGTACGGGGGATTTAGCTGATTCGCATCAGACCACTTGCGATCCCAACCGCCGACTCCACCCGCGCATTTGCCTAGCCCCGATGAAACATCCGGGCTGGGTCCAACACTGTTCAGTTAGGCAGGAGCGTCGCCCCCGCGCAGGCGGGGGTCCAGCGGCTTACCCCGAACGTCACTGGGTTCCCGCCTACGCTGGAACGACGGGTCGGGCCAGCTGAACAGTATTGGGGTTAGGTCTCCCGCAGCGACCTGCGGTACTGGATCGCCTCGGCCACGTGCTCGGTCTTCAGCTCGTCGTCGCCGGCCAGATCGGCCACCGTGCGCGAGACCTTGAGAACACGGTGGTAGGCGCGCGCGGACCAGCGCAGGCGCACGCTGGCTGCATGCAGCAATTGCTTGACCGCACCGTCTGGCTTGCACACACGCTCGACCTCGCCGGCCTGCAGCTCGTCGTTGCACTTGCCCTGGCGTGACAGCGCGCGCTCGTGCGCGGCGATCACGCGCTCGTGGATGTAGCGCGAGGGCTCGCCATCGGCCATCTCCATCAGCTCGTCCTCGTCGAGCGAGCCGACCTCGACCCGCATGTCGATGCGATCGAGCAGCGGCCCGCTGATGCGGTCCTGGTAGCGCGCCACCTGGTCCGGCGTGCAGCGGCAGCCCATGGTCTTGTGGCCAAAGTAGCCGCAAGGGCAGGGGTTCATCGCTGCGATTAGCTGGAACTTGGCCGGAAAGTCCACCTGCCGCGCCGCGCGCGAGACCGTGATGCGGCCCGATTCAAGCGGCTCGCGCATCACCTCCAGAACGCGCCGGTCGAACTCCGGCAGCTCATCGAGGAACAGCACGCCGTGGTGGGCGAGCGAGATTTCGCCCGGCAGCGGATTGCTGCCGCCGCCGACGAGTGCCACCGCGCTGGCCGTGTGGTGCGGCGCGCGGAACATGCGCGTGGCCCAGCGCTGCGGCGCAAACTGCCCGACG
>JBIIZX010000103.1:0-8792 GCA_044346055.1 Burkholderiaceae bacterium
CGTAGCTGTCCTTGCCGCCCGACAGGCACACCATGACCTTGTCGCCGTCTTCAATCATGTTGAAGTCGCCGATGGCCTGGCCCGTCAGCCGCAACAAGCGCTTGTCGAGCTTGTTCGCCTCGTGCGCGGCCCTCTGCTCGGTGCGGGTGGGGAAGTCGGTGGGGGCGTTCATGACGGCCGGATTCCGGATTCAGGATTCAGGATTCGAATGCACTGCCACGGGGTTCCCTGAATCCTGAATCCCGACTCCTGAATCCTTGAACCTGAACACTTCAATCCCCACCGCCTCCACGTCTTCGTACACATCGGGCTTCTCGCTGGAAACACGGGCGGCGCGCACGGACGGATGTGCGAGCAGGGCGCGCGCCAGGTCATCGACCAGCGTCTCCTGCAGGTTGATGTGACCGGCGTCGATGCGCTTGCGCACGGTGGAGCGCACGAAGTCATAGTCGAGCACCTCCTGGATCTTGTCGTGCCGCGGCGTGGACACCGCCAGCGGCACGAACAGATCAATGCTGATCACCAGCTTCTGCGTGCCTTGTTTCTCGGAGGCGTGAATGCCGATGTTGGCGTCGACCACGACTTCGCGCAGGAAGACGCGGCGGCAATCGGCAAGGCGCGGATCGAGCAGGAAGGCTGTGGACATGAGGCTGCAATCAGGCGAATCAGTGGTGGTGCGTTTGATTACGGTGGAGGTTGCTACATCAACTGGCCAGGAACATCACATCGCGCGGCGAGGGCAGCAGGTGCTGGCCGCCATCGACCAGCAGCGTGGTGCCGGTGACGGCCTGCGCGCGCGCGAGATAAACGACCGCGGCGGCCACATCGTCCGGCGTGCTCGACCGTCCCAGCGGCGTCTTGCCGTGCGCCCTGCCAAAGCCGGCCTCGGTCTGGTCGCCGGAGGTCAGCGTGATGCCCGGCGCCACGCCAACCACCCGCACCTTGGGTGCGAGCGCCTGCGCGAGCACGGTGGTGGCCTCATGCAGGGCCGCCTTGCTCAGCGTGTAGCTCAGGTAGTCCGGATTGGGGTTGAACAGCTTCTGGTCGAGCAGGTTAATCACCACACCACGCAGCGCCTCCGGCATCGCTGCGGGCGGCGCATGAAGCAGCGCATCATGCAGCGGATCATGCAGCGGATCAGGTAACTCTGCAGATAGCGCATCAGAAAGCGCCGCATGCAGCGCCTGCGCCAGCAGCAATGGCGCGGTGACATTGATGGCCATGTGCCGCAGCAGATTGCTCGCGGCAAAGTCGGCGATCGTGTCCTCGGCAAACAGTGATGCGTTGTTGACCACGCAGCGCACCGGCCCAAGCGCCGCGCTGCAGGTCGCAACCAGCTGCCGCACCTCGGCCTCAACGGCCAGATCGCAAGGCAGCGCAACAGCGCGCCGCCCGAGCGCCTCGATCTCGCGCACCGTCTGCGTGGCCTCGTCCTGCGAGGTGCCATAGTGCACCCCCACATCCCAACCGTCGCGCGCCAGCGCCAGCGCAATCGTGCGCCCGATGCGCTTGGCGGCACCGGTGACGAGAGCGACGGGAGTGGACATGGCGGATTCGGGAGTCGGGATTCAGGATTCGACATCCCGTCAGCGGTCAGCGGACTGCGGACTGCTGACACCCTCGGGCCGCGGTGGACTCCCTGAATCCGGAATCCTAAATCCTGAATCCGCGAAGGATACCGGTACGATCGTTGCGCCCATCTTGCCTTGCCCCGCTTTACCCACATGCGCGTCGACCCCCACGCAATCGTTACTCCAGCCATGCCGGCGCCTTCGCCCGAGGCGGCGGCGCATAGCGCGCGGCTGGTGCAGCACATTGCGCAGGAGATCGCCGCGGCCGGTGGCTGGATCGGCTTTGATCGCTACATGCAACTGGCGCTGTACGCGCCCGGCCTCGGTTACTACACGGCTGGTGCGCGCAAGTTTGGTGACGCCGCCAGCGGCGGGGACTTCGTCACCGCCCCGGAGATCTCGTCCCTGTTTGCGCAGTCGCTCGCCGTGCAGGTGGCGCAGGTGTTCGAGCGCACCGCCCCGCGCGTGCTCGAGTTCGGTGCCGGCAGCGGGGCGCTGGCGCGCGATCTGCTCGCCGCACTCGCCGTGCGCGGCATTGCGGTCGAGAGTTACTCGATCGTTGAGGTCTCGGCCGATTTGCGCGATCGGCAGCGCGCGCGGCTGGCGCACGAACCCCTGGTGCAATGGCTCGATGCGCCGCCGGCCGGCTTCGACGGCGTGGTCATCGCCAACGAAGTGCTCGATGTGATGCCGGTGCAGCTGTTCGTGCGTGGCAGTGCGGGCGTGCTCGAGCGCGGCGTGGCGTGGCGGGCCTCAGCGGCGTCGTCTGCCGGTGGGCACTTTGTCTTCGAGGACCGGCAGGCCGGCAACACGCTGGCGCAGTCGGTGCTGGAGCTTGAAGCTGCACTGAAGAACGACGGCGTGAAGGACGGCAGCGCAGCGGCATTGCCCGCGGGCTACTGCTCCGAGCTTGGCTGTATCGCCGGCGCCTGGACGGCTTCGCTTTCGACCGTGCTGGCGCGTGGCGTGGTGCTGCTGATCGACTACGGCTTTCCGCGCCGTGAGTACTACCACCCGCAGCGCCTGATGGGCACGATCATGTGCCATTACCGCCACCATGCGCACGCCGATCCGTTCTGGCTGCCCGGGCTCACCGACATCACCGCGCATGTGGACTTCACCGCGATAGCCGATTCAGCGCATGCGGCCGGCCTCGACATCCTCGGTTACACCACGCAGGCGCACTTTCTCCTGAACTGCGGCCTGCTGGATGCGGTGCAGGCGACTGATGGCGTGGCGCGGCAAGGGGTGGCACAACATGCCGCGGCCGCCGCCGCACAACGTCTCGTGTCGGAGGCGGAAATGGGCGAGCTGTTCAAGGTGCTCGCTGTCGGGCGTGGTATCGCACACACGCCGCCCTTGCTGGGGTTTGCGGCGGGTGACCGCCTCCATACGCTGTAGCCATGCGCTTCATCGTCACGCTGTTTCTCGCCCTGATCGTGCTGGCCGCGCTGCAGCCGTGGCTGCAAAAGCTCGGCGTGGGGCGCCTGCCGGGCGATCTGCGCTTTCGCATCGGCAAGCGCGAGATCCTGCTGCCGTTTTCCAGCACGCTGCTGCTGACAGTGATTGCGTTTCTCGTCGGTCGGTTCATCTAGCGCAACGCCGCCACGCGCGCGGCGGCCTCGGCAGAGGTCACGACAGGGTGAACATCGAAGTCCACCAGGTCCGACCAGCAAGCGATCCAACGGTCGAGCAAGGCCCGATCCTCGCAAGCCATGACCTGATAACAGTGCCGCAGGTCCTCCGTGACCCAGCTGCCCAGGTACTGCAGTCCCTCAGGTGCCATCCGACCTTCACGAGCAAAACGTTCGTACACCGGCCGTGGGTCGCCCCCGCGAAAGTGCTCGACGACCAAGTACAGGCTCATGCCGCGAGCCCCGTCACAATCGCCGCCACGCGCGCCTGATGCACGGCACGCGCAATGCGCTCACCGTCCTTCTCACCCTGCAGTTGCGCCACCACCGCGCCGGCATCGACGCTGCGCGCCGCCGCAAGCGCAGCCAGCAATCGGTCGCGCTGCGGGTAGGGGCGGTCCTGCAGCCCGGCACGGCCACGGTAGTCAGCCTCGCAGGCGTCGAGCACGTGGTCGAGCAAGGTGGGGCGGCGCAGCGCGTCGCAGCGTTCGAGCAGGCGCAGCAGCGCCGCGGCGTCGAAGTCCAGGCTGCGATGGATGTTGCCGTGCTCGCGTGCTGCAAGCAGGGCAGCGTCGCGACAATCGGTCGGCACCTTGAGCCGGTCGCATACGCGCCGCGTCAGATCGACGCTGCGCATCTCGTGGCCAATGTGCTTGGGCAGCACGTCCTGCGCGGTGGTGCCCTTGCCCAGGTCGTGCAGCAGCGCGGCCCAGCGCGCCGGCAACTGCGCCTTCAGCTGCGCGGCCATGTCGATCACCAGCAACATGTGCACGCCGGTGTCCACTTCCGGGTGATATTCAGCGCGCTGCGGCACGCCCCAGAGGCGATCGAGCTCAGGCAGCAGGCGCGCCAGCGCACCGCACTCGCGCAGCACGGTGAGCATGCGCGAGGGGGCGGCTTCCATCAGGCCGCGCGCCAGCTCCTGCCACACGCGCTCGGGCACCAGTGCATCGACCTCGCCTGCGGCGACCATCGTTCGCAGCAGCGCCTGCGTTTCGTCGGCCAAATGAAAGTCCGCAAAGCGCGCGGCAAAGCGCGCCAGCCGCAGGATGCGCACAGGGTCTTCGGCAAACGCGGGGCTGACGTGGCGCAGCACGCGCGCGGCCAGATCGCGCTGGCCGCCATAGGGGTCGATCAACGCGCCAGTTTCGTCCTGCGCGATTGCGTTGATGGTGAGATCGCGCCGCGCCAGATCGTCTTCCAGCGTGACATCAGCCGCCGCCTGAAAACTGAAGCCGTGATAGCCGGGCGCGGTCTTGCGTTCGGTGCGCGCCAGCGCGTACTCCTCGTGGGTTTGCGGATGCAAGAACACGGGAAAGTCGCGCCCCACCGGCGTGTAGCCGGCGTCGAGCATCTGCTGCGGCGTGGCGCCGACCACGACCCAGTCGCGATCGACCACTGGCCGCCCCAGCAGTGCATCACGCACACAGCCGCCAACCGAGTAGATCTTCATGTGTGTCGGGAGTCGGTAGTCGGCAGTGGGGAGTCCGGAGTCGACCCGGCCTTGGCACTTGAATCCTGAATCCTGAATCCTCAATCCTCAATCCTCAGTCCTCAATCCTCAATCCTCAATCCTCAATCCTCATCAATGCTCGGGCAGCACTTCGGGCTCAGCGCGTGCTGCCTGCACCCACGCCTGCATGGGCGCGAGATCAAAAATGCGCGCGCTGTAGGCCGCCAGCGTGTCTTCCAGCGGCACGGTGTAGGTCGCAAAGCGCGTGACCACTGGCGCATAGAACGCATCGGCAATCGAAAACGGGCCAAACAGGAACGGCCCGCCCGAGGCCGCCAGCGCCGTGGACCAGATGCTGCGGATGCGCGCCACTTCGCTCTGCACTTCAGGGCGGCCGAGCGCGCGCGCGCCGTGCTCGGGCTTGCGGTTGCGGATGTCCATCGACAAATGCGCGCGCACGTTGGCAAAGCCCGAGTGCATTTCGGCCACCGCCGCGCGCGCAACCGCGCGCTGGCGAGGGTCGGCGGGCCATAGCGTGCCGCGCGCGTAGACCTCGTTGACGTACTCGCAGATGGCGAGCGAGTCCCACACGGTGAGCGGGTTGGCTGCATCGCGCCCGGCATCGATCAGGCAGGGCACTTTGCCGTTGGGCGCGTAGCGCAGGATTGTCGCCTTGGTGTCGGGCTGGTCGAGCGCGACGCGGATTTCCGTGAAGGTCAAGCTTGCGACCTTCATGGCGAGCCAGGGGCGCAAGGACCAGCTCGAGTAGTTCTTGTTGCCGATGACGAGCGTGAGCATTTCAAGGCCTATGTAAGAGTCGTTGTTCAACAGCGGGTGCTGAAGCGCCGATTCATGCAACTGGATCCGGCCATTGGCGCCATTGTCGCGCTTCAATGCGCCTGATTGCGCCAAACGTCGGCAAACCGGCTCATCGCATTGCAACGCGCCGCGTTAGCCGGGATTGCGCGTGACTTTCCGGTTCTCCCCGCAGAGCGACGCGATTGCGCGCCGCGTAGCGGGTAACCACGATGACAAAGTGTAAGGAGGGTGACCACGTGCTAGCCCCGCAGCGCCGTCGCCCCCAGCCAATGCCAACACCTTCTCTTCTGCTTTCTGCTCGCGGCCGGCGTGCGCGGCAGGGCGGAAGCTGCGGCCGGTGTCGCGGCGAAGAGAGAAAGCCGCACTGATCAGACCGCTCGTGGTGCACGTGCGACCGCGAAGCGGTCGCCTACACCCCCGAGCGCTGCCGCTAGCGTTTCGCGCGCGTGCGAAAGCCGCCGAAGCGCGTGCGGGGATGCTGTCCGGCCAGGTAGAGCGCGGCCTCGGGCTCCATGGGTGTGAGGCGCAGCTCGAGCTCGGGTGGTGGCACGTACGGCTGCGTGCTGGCGATGTTGTCCCGCTGCATGCTGGCCAGGTTGTCGCGTGACATGAGCGGCTCGCCGGGCAGCAGTTCCATGAGGCGCGCCTGCACCCGCGCCAGGCCCATTGGCAGGTTGACGATCGCACGCGGATGGCCGGCCGCGCGCGCGGCAAAGCTCATCAGCTCGCGCAAGGTGTAGATGCGCGGGCCGACGAGTTCGTAGGTCTTGCCGAACGTGGCCGGGTTGTCGAGCGCGTTGACAAAGGCGTGCGCCACGTCCTCCACCCACACGGGCTGAAAGCGCGCCTCGGCGCCGGCCAGCGGCAACACCGGTGCGAACGCGGCCAGCTTGGCAAAGAGGTTGAGAAACCGGTCCTCCACGCCAAAGACAACCGACGGTTGGAACACGGTCCAGTTGAGCTTGCTCGCCCGCACCGCCGCTTCGCCGCGGCCCTTGCTGCGCTGGTACATCGACGGTCCCTTGGCATCGGCCCCCAGCGCGCTCATGTGCAGCAGACGCGTCACCTTCAGCCGCGTGCAGGCCGCCACCACCCGCTGCGCCAGCGCATGGTGAGCGCGCTCAAACTGCGCCTCGCTGCCCTGCAGGATGCCAACCAGGTTGATCACCGCATGCTGGCCCGCGCACAGGCGATCCAGCGCGGCGTCATCATGGATGTCGGCTTGCACCACCTCACAGGTGGGCAGCATGATCAGGTGCTTGGCGTGGTCGCGCCTGCGCGCCGGCACCACCACGCGGCAGCCGCGTGCGACCAGCTGGTTGACGATGTAGCGGCCGATGAAGCCGGAGCCGCCGAGGACCAGGATGTTGGTATGACGCATGTGTCTGTGCTCAGGAAGGTGCGCCAATTCTATTGAGCTTTGCTGCTGTGCATCCTCGGCTGCGCAGTTTTGTTCAAGACGCTGCAATGCAAACGGCTGCAACTTCTGTGCCGCTTCACGATGTGCGATCAAACCGCGTAAGCGGCTTGTCCTACGGACATATCCGCGAGACACTTCTTTTGTCTCACGACTCTCTGGGTTCTCGCTGCCCCGTTAGACGATTCGCGATGTGGTCCGTCGCCGCCTGGCCCGGATGCTCATGAACCTCATCGATTTCAGACTGCCCGCCACCGGTTTCGCCTCTCCCCTGGTTCTCTGGACTGCCTGCCACGAGCGCGGCCAGCGCATGGCGCAGCTGCTCGCGCGGCTGCTTGAGCACTGGATAGCCGAGGGCCCGTCGGAGCATGTGAATGTCACGGCCGTGGATGTGCGCCGCTACTTTGACGAAGCCGCACCTCGTCACCACCAGGACGAGGACGTGGATTTTTTTCCGCGCCTGCTGCGGCGGCTGGACATCAGCGGCACGACCGAAAGCGATCACCTGTCCGATCTCATCAAGCGGCTCGACACCGAACACCGCGAGATGGAGACGCTGTGGCCGGCGACGCGCGCCGCAATCGACCATTGCACCAGGCAGCCGCTCCGGCCCGATCATCCGAGCCTGCTGCAACGCTTCATCGACGGCTGCATCGGCCACCACAGCGCCGAGGAAATGCTGATCCTGCCAATGGCGCAGCTCGCTCTGCAGCCGATCGACCACGCCGAGCTTGGCGCGTCGATGGCGGCGCGCCGCGGGACGACCTGGAACGCGTTAGGAAGCAGGGCCTAGCCCCAACACTGTTCGCTTCAGCAGGTTCGTCTGCCTCGCGCGGGCGTGCCGCCAATCGCTTGGCTCGAAAGACACTGGGTTCCCGCCTGCGCGGGAACGACGGGCCGCGCTCTGTGAACAGTGTTGGGCCTAGGCCTGGGCTCTGGCGGCGTCCATCAGCCGCGGCGGGGCCTCGCTGATCACCGTTTACCGAGCCAGCGCTGCGCGCGCTGCATCTGATTCAACTGTTGCGGCGTGACCATGTCAAAGCTGCGCGCCAGTTGCAGCACCACCAGCAGCATCTGCGCTGTGGCCAACGCATCGGCCAGCGCATCGTGCCGCTGCAGCAAACGGATCGAAAAGCGCTCGAGCCAGTCATCCATGGTGCGGCACTCATTGGACGGCAGCAGCGCGGGCAGCAACTCCGCCAGGTCGATCCACAACGACTGCGTGGCCAGGCCGAGATGCTCCTGCAGCGCGCGGTCGAGCATGGTGCGGTCGAACTCGGCTCGGTAGGCCACCAGCGGCGCGTGCGCGGTGAACTCGAGAAAGTCGAGCAGGGCATCGACGGGATCCGCGCCCTGCAACTGACGCTGCCCGCCAATCTGATGCACCAGGATGTTGGCGTGGTTTGAGCTTACCTCCTGCCGCAGCACCAGGTGAAAACACTGGGCCAGATCGATGCAGCCGCGGTCCACCGCGGTGGCGCCGATCGACAGCAACTTGTCGGTGCGCATGTCCAGCCCCGTGGTCTCGACGTCCACCGTGATGTAGCGGGTGGCCTCGTGCGGCAGGTCGAGCGGCGGTGGGGCGAGCTCGCTCAGGCGCTGCAGGCGATCGCGCTGGCCCGGCGACAGCCGTGCCTCGGCCGCCGCCGTGGCGTGGCGGTGCCAGAGTGCGCTGACCGATGCGAGCATTCCCACTTGAGGACTCTCCTGGCAGCCTGCCAAAGAGCTACTGCGCCGGCCAGTCTGCGCGCTGCGGTGCGCGGCGCATGCTTGTGTACGCCTGCGCTCCCCGCGCGCACGCCGGCCCGCTCGCTGCGTTGTTCAGCAGCCTGCTAGTCGTACTGTGTCATAAATGTTGTTTTCCGCTTCGACCGTGACAGCGTGGACATCGGGCGTGG
>JBIIZX010000104.1:0-8791 GCA_044346055.1 Burkholderiaceae bacterium
CCCCAGCGCCACGGCTCGGCGCCCTGCACGCGCACCACTCGGCCATTGCCATCCACCGCCCACACCAGCACTGGCAGGCGTGACAGCAGCTCGTCGCTCGCTGCGCTGCCCGCACTGTCGCCGGCAGACGCTGCAGCGCTCACCGCAGGCTCCGCTGAGGCCGCGGCTGCGACAGGCGCTGTGGGCACGGGGCCGAGCCGGCCAATCACCGGCACCGCCATGCCTGCCGCGCGCGCGTCGCGCGTCAGCGCCAGGACGCGCCGCTTGATGCGCGCGCCGCTGCGGTCCACCAGGGTGAGGTCGCGTTCAAACGGCAGGCCGCGCGCCACGGCGCGCAGGTACTCCGCCTCCACCGCGGCGCGTTCGCTCTCGACCACCCAGGGGGCGAGCGGGAAGCTCAGCTCCGGCAGCGCAGGCAGCGTGGGCGACAGTTCTTCCGGCAGGAAGAGCTGGCCACGTTCATCGCGGTACCAGGGAGCGCCTGCATCTTCGCCGCGCCCCAGCCACTGGACCAGCCGCTTGGCCTCGCTGGCAAAGTCATCGGGCTCCTGCTCGCGCTCCGCCGGGCGCGTGATGAGCACGATGACCGCCGAATCCGCCTCGCCCGGATTGAGCACCCGCACCTTGGCGCTCCACGGATTGACATCGCCGAGGGTGCGGTGGGCGGGTCGCACGCGGATCGTGCACTCGCCGCCTTGCGCGAAGCGCGCATCAAACGCAGCCGGCGGGTCGGCGCGCAGCGCTTCCGCCACATTGGCGCCGATCAACTGCTGCGCACTGGCGCCGACGAACTGCAAGGCGGCATCGTTGATATCGACGATGCGACCGTTGCGCACCACGACCACCGCGGCCGGCATCGCATGCACCGCCGAAGACCAGCCGTCGCGTGTGCGGCTTTCCAGTGCCGAGAGGGTCGCGGGCGCGCGGCCGCCGGAGTACACCCGCCCCTGTGCGCGGCCGAGCCACCACACAGCAAGCAACCAAGCGGCCGACCCGATCACAAAAGACTGTGCCGCCGCGTTTTCTGCACGCGACGCGGTCAAGGCGGACACCGTGCCGCAACCAACAATGAAGAGCAGCCATAGGCGCGGACTGCGCCCTAGCGTAAATGAAGCAAGTAGCACGGCGGCGGCAGCGGCCACTGCAACCGCCCCACCGACTGCGGCAGCGGGTGACACAACGGCCAGCAGCAATGCCGACCAGAGCAGCAGATCGATGAGATAGGACGCAGCGTGCAGGTGCGCTGGAGCCTCGCCGGGCTGCTCCGGCAGCGGCGCGTGTGCGTAAAGCTGTGCGAGGGCAAAGCGCAGCACGATGCTAATGGCAGCGGCAATCAGCCAGCCCAGCACAAGAGGCTGCGGCGCCGCAGCAGTGGCAACGCTGGCGGAGCCTGCGTCGCCGAAAGCACCAGCACCATAGGCAGCGAGGGCCACGACCAGCAATGCTGCTGGCGCAGTGCGGCGTTCCAGCCGCAAGGTGCTACGCAGGTCGACACCCTCGAATGTTGCGCCAGGCCGCTGCTCGTGAGCACGTATCCGCGGGGCGTCAAAGTCGCCGGTACGCATGAATCTCCGTTAATGCGCGGATGGTGGCCACGCGGCGTCGGCCCCTCGTGGAGCCATTGTTGTTTTCGCCGCATTGCGGCGATAGAGGGGCGATGCTAGTGAAGGCTCGGACCTGTCGCAATAATACGCGTTAGGCCGACCGGATGACGCGAGTGCGCCATGCGAAAGCGCGGCGCGTTGCAGACGAGCTTGGACCGATCAGACCTGTGGTGCCGACCGCAGGTCTTCGGCAGCGCCGGTCACTGCTGCCACCTGCGCAACCTTCGCAACAGGCGCAGGAGGGGAATCGCTGGCCAGGCGCAACTGGTTCTTGCCAGCCGCCTTCGCGCCATACATGGCAGCGTCGGCACGGATGAGCAGCGAATCAAAGTCATGGCCGTCGGACGGGAAAAGGGAGATTCCCACACTCGCATGGATACGCAGGCTGCGGCCGCTGCCGACCAGGTTCTCGCTGGCGGCGGCAATCAGCTTCTCGCCGATCACGATCGCGGCGGCGGGTTGATCGATCTCCGGCAGCAGGATCACGAACTCGTCGCCACCGGTTCGCGCCACCACGTCGTACTCGCGCAGCACCGTGGACAGGCGCAGCGCCACACGGCGCAGCAGCGCATCGCCATGGGTGTGGCCGAAGAGATCGTTGACCTCCTTGAAGCCATCCAGGTCGAGCACTATGAGCGCGGCCAGGCGCTTCTGACGCATCGCCACCGACAGCAGGCGCCGTGCATGCTCGACCAGCAGGCGCCGGTTCGGCAGGCCGGTGAGTTCATCGTGGTTGGCCTGGTGCCAGGCAATCTCCTCGCGCCGCTTCAGCTGCGTGATGTCCGTAAGCACCAGGATCATTGCGCCGTCGTCGATCAGGCGGCAGGTGAGCTGGCACCACACGGTGCGACCCGATCCATCGGGCACTCGCATCATCACCTCGTGAATCGCGGCCTCGCCGCGCGTGGCGGCGTCCGCCGCCGTCTGCCGCACGCTGTCCCAGGCAATGTTGTTGGCCAGGATCGCGGCCGCCGGCCGGCCAATCATCCACTCGCGCGTGATGCCGAGCATCTTCGACAAAGCCGGATTGGCGCTTTCAATCCGGTCATTGCGAACGAACACGATGCCCTCGCCGGCTGATTCGAACACCGCTTGCTGGTTGACCAGCGCGCGGTGCAGTTCGGCCTCGCGCCGCTTCAGCGTGGTGATGTCGCTGGCCACGCCGATGATCGATTCGATGCGCCCGCGCTCATCGATCTGCGGCTGCGCGCTGATCTGCACCACGATCGGCTGGCCGTCGCGGCGCAGCTGGGTCAGCTCGACGTCGAACACAGGTTCGCCGCGCAGCACCGGCACAAAGCGGCGCATGAAGTTGCGCTCCGACACCTCGCGCGCGTTGAGCGACATGACGTGGCGGCCCAGCACCTCGTTGGGCTCGTAGCCATAAAGCTGCAGCAGCGCGCGAGGCGACAGGTAGGTCAGGCGCCCCTGCGCATCGCACATCCAGATCAACGACGGCGAGGCATCGACCAGCGCGCGGTAGCGCCGCTCGCTGATTGCCAACTCGCGCTCGGCACCGCGGCGCGCGGTCACGTCGACGATCGACATCACGAAGCGCGTGGCCCGTCCGTCGATGCCGCGCACCGACTGGCCGCGTGCATGCACCCAGACATACTGGCCCTGTGCGGTGCGCAGGCGGAACTCTTCCTCGAAGTTCGTTCCCTCGTCGAGGTGCCGCTTGCGCGCCTCCAGCACGCGCATCTGGTCCTCGACATGCAGGGCCTCGGAAAAGCGATGCGTCTGCAGAAAGGTCTCGATGTCGTGGTAGCCGAGGATCTCGGCGTAGCGCGCCGACAGAAAGCGATCGCCCGTCAGCAAATTGGTGTCGGAGACACCGGCGTCGATCGCGTCGAGCGCCAGGCGCAGTTGCTCGCGGCTGCGGTTCAGCTCGGCAGCGGCTTGCTCACGCACCTTGGTGATCTGGTCGGCACGTGCGCGCAACACCAGAAGGTCGTCCAGTGCGCCGCGCAGCCAGTAGGACACCCAGCAGATGGCCGCCTGCGTCAGCACCCAGGCCAGCACGATCACCTCGTGCAACGGCATCACATGCTCGATCAGGAAGGCGAGCTGGCCCAAGGCCAATGCCGCGCCAAAGGCCACGCCCGCCCTGCCGGCAATGCCATAGGTGACGATGCCCACCATGGCGACCACGACGGTGCTGAAGAACGCCGTGACCTGGGCAAACTCGCCCTGCAGCGGGACCACAAGCAGCGCGGCGCCCCACAAAGCGCCCTCGATGCCAGCGGCCAGCGTAAAGACCGAACGGCGCTGCTTGCGCTCTTTCTTTGTCAGCCCGAGCAGCCAGCGACACAGTTGCATGCGCGCCGCCAGGGTACCGACCATGACCGCGCCGAGCAGGCTGCCAATGGCCCAGCGCTCTTCGTGAAACAGGACCAGCACCATCGCAAAAGCGAACGCCGCGCCCGCCATGCCGGTGAAGCGACCGGCGCTGACCGCCAGCCGCAGCAGCTCGCTGGAGGCGCTGACGGACGAGCTGGGAACCTGCGCCGGCGGCGTCTTTGGCCGGGTCAGTCCCAGCGTTGACGAGGTGTTAGGGTCGGATGCCGGCATGACCGACATTACGGCCTAATTCGAGTCCCCCTTGACGACGAATACCCCGTTGCAACCACCGCTTATCAAGCCCTCGCTGGCAGCAGGAGCGTATCGGGGCCGGTTTGCGCCCTCGCCCACCGGCCCGCTGCACGCCGGCTCGCTGGTGGCTGCGCTGGCCAGCTGGCTGGACGCGCGGGCAAATGAGGGCACTTGGCTGGTACGGATCGAGGACCTCGATCCTCCGCGCGAAGTGCCCGGTGCCGCCGGGGAAATCCTGGCCACGCTGGCAGACTTCGGCATGGTCGCCGACGAACCCGTGCTATGGCAGAGCACGCGCGGCGCCATCTATGCGCAGGCGCTCGCGCAATTGCAGGCGCATGGCGCGGTCTATGGCTGCAGTTGCACGCGCACCGAGGTCGCCGAGGCAGCATTGGCCGCAGGCTTGGCACCAGCGGTGTACCCCGGCACGTGCCGCGCGGGCGCGCACGGTGCGGTGCGCGCGCTGCGCCTGAATGTCGATGCCGCCATGGTCAGCTTCGAGGACCGCTGGCACGGCCGCCTGCGCCAGCAGCTCGCGCGCGATGTGGGCGACTTCGTGGTCCGCCGTGCCGACGGCCTGTGGGCCTATCAGCTCGCAGTGGTGGTCGATGATGCGGAGCAAGGCATCACGGATGTGGTGCGCGGTGCCGACCTGCTCGACAACACGCCGCGCCAGATCCTGCTGCAGGGTGCGCTTGGCCTGCCCACGCCGCGCTACCTGCATGTACCGCTGGTGCTCAGTGCGAAGGGCGAGAAACTGTCCAAGCAGACGGGGGCAGCCGCACTGGACCGTGGCGCCGTGCTGCAGGAACTCGAGTGCGCCTGGCAGCACCTGGGTTTCGGGCGCATGGGCGCAAACAACCTGGCGACCTTTCAAAAGCACGCCGTGGACGCATGGCGCGAGCGCTGGGTGCATAGAATCGCGCCCTGAACGCAAGCGCTTCAGCGTGAAGCTTTCCGGGCTTGGCCTGGATCACCGACACTCGCAATGGCCGACGACACCGACATCGACACCCTGCGCCGCATCTTGGGCCAGCACCGCCGCATCGCGGTGGTGGGCATCTCGGCCGAGTGGCACCGACCGAGCTACTTCGTGGGCAAGTACCTGCTCGAGCATGGCTACACGATGATCCCGGTGAACCCGAAGTACCCTCAGGTGCTTGGCCAGCCCTGCCATCCATCGCTGGCAGCCGCACGGCAGGCCGGGGCGATCGACATGGTCGATTGCTTTCGCAAGAGCGAGGACATCGGGCCACTGGCCGACGAAGCCATTGCTATTGGCGCCAAATGCCTGTGGATGCAACTGACGGTGAGCAACGAGGCGGCCAAAGCCAAGGCGCAGGCCGCCGGCCTGGACGTTGTAATGGACCGCTGCGTGAAGATCGAGCATGGGCGCCTGTTTGGCGGCCTGAACTGGGCCGGCGTGAACACGCGCATCGTCTCGTCCAAGCGGCCGCGGCAACTGCCTTACTAGTGTGATCCGTTGTTCGTGATCCGTGATCCGAAAAGGCACGGACCGACCGACGGATCGCCCATCACAGATCACGAATCACGGATCACGATTCACGACCATGAGCGATCGCAAATTCGGCATCGAGACCCTGTGCCTGCATGCCGGCACGCAACCGGACCCGGTGACCGGCAGCCGCGCGGCGCCGATCTACCAGACCACGAGTTTCGTGTTCGACTCGGCCGATCACGCGGCCAGCCTGTTCAACCTGCAGACCTTCGGCAACGTCTACTCGCGCATCAGCAACCCGACGGTGGCGATGCTCGAGGAGCGCGTGGCCGCGCTGGAAAGCGGCCGCGCAGCGCTGGCAACATCGAGCGGCATGGCGGCCCAGCTGACCGCGATCCTGGCGATCATCCAGCCCGGGCAGCACATCGTGTCCTCCAGCCTGCTCTATGGCGGCACCTACTCGCAGTTCGACATCACGCTGCGCAAAATGGGCATCGAGACGACCTTTGTCGATCCGAGCGCGCCAGAGCACTTCCGCGCGGCGATCAAGCCGAATACGCGGCTCATCTACGGCGAGACGCTGGGCAATCCGAAGATCAACGTGTTCGATATCGAGCCGGTGGCGGCCATCGCGCACGAGGCGCAGGTCCCGCTGATGATCGACAACACCATGGCCTCGCCCTATCTGTGCCGGCCGTTCGACTTCGGCGCCGACATCGTCGTGCACTCGGCCACCAAGTACCTCGGCGGCCACGGCACGACCCTCGGCGGCGTACTCGTGGAAAGCGGCAGGTTCGACTGGGGCAATGGCAAGTTCGAGGACATGGTGTTGCCATCGCGCGGCTACCACGGGGTGAAGTTCTGGGAAACCTTCGGCGACTTTGCCTACACCATGAAGGCACGCATGGAAGTGCTGCGCGTGCACGGCTCATCCCTGGCGCCACTATCGGCCTGGTTCCTCCTGCAGGGCGTGGAGACGCTGCCGGTGCGCATGGACCGCATTTGCAGCAACGCGCGCAAGGTCGCGCAGTTCCTGACCGCCCACCCGCGCGTGGCATGGGTCAACTGGCCAGGGCTTGAGTCGAGCCCGGATTACGCGCTTGCCAGGAAATACCTGCGTGCGGTGGACGACAGCCCGGGTGCGGCCGGGGTGATGACCTTTGGCATCAAGTCCGGCATGGGCAAGAGTGCCGCCAAGGCGGGCGAGCAGTTCATCGACGGCCTGCAGGTGCTGTCGCACCTGGCCAATATCGGCGACGCAAAGTCGCTCGTCATTCACCCGGCCTCGACCACGCATCGGCAATTGAGCGAAGAGGATCAGGTCAAGGCCGGCGTGCTGCCGGAAATGGTGCGGCTGTCGATCGGGCTGGAATCGATCGACGACATCCTGTGGGATCTGGACCAGGCGCTGGCAAAAAGCGCCTGAGGCGAGCAGCGGCACACCTGGCCAGCGCCCGCCGCCTGATCTGCTAGCAATGCCTTATCTGCTGGCGACGCCTTATCTGCTGGCGACGCCTTATCGCTTGCCGCCGCCAAGCAACGCCGCGACCTTGCCACCCCTCGGCGCAGATGGCTGCACTGCCGGCGTGCCGCCCGCTGCGGTGACAGCAGTCTCGCGTTGCGGGCTGGACTCGTAGGGCTTGAGGAAAAACTCATCGACGGGCTTGGCAGGCGGCGCATAGGAGCGGCCCTCGCTGCGCCCGTCACTGCTGCGGCCTTCGCGACCTCCACGCTCATCGCGGGTGCGCCCACCGCGCTCGCTGCGCTCAGCACGCTGGCCGCCACTGTCCCCACTGCGCTCACGGCGCGGCTCGCGCGCGCTGCGCTCGACCTCGACCGTGTCCTGCGTGAACTTCTGCTTGGTCAGCTTCTCAATGGCCTGCACGCCACGTTCGTCGGCGCCCGTCATCAACATGATGGCCACGCCGCTCGCGCCAGCGCGGCCGGTACGGCCGATGCGGTGCACGTAGTCCTCGGCGTTAAATGGCACGTCGTAGTTGACGACAAAGGGCAGCTCGACGATGTCGAGGCCGCGTGCGGCCACATCGGTGGCCACCAGGACCTCGATCTCGCCCATTTTGAACCCTTCGAGCGCCTTCATGCGCTCATCCTGCGTCTTGTCGCCGTGAATCGCATCCGCATTGACGCCCTGCTTCTGCAGCTGGCGCGCCAGGCGGCGGCATTCGATCTTGGCGTTGACGAATACGAGCACTTGCTTCATCGGCTCGCCGCCAGGCCCCTGCGTGCGCAGGATCTGCAGCAGTGCATCGCCCTTTTCGGACTCGTGCACCCGCACGACCTTCTGCGAGATGGTCTCGGCGGTCTGGTTGCGCCGCGCGACCTCGAGCAGCAGCGGCTCCTTCAGAAAGTTGGCGGCGAGCTTCTTGATCTCCTCGGAGAACGTGGCCGAGAACATCAGGCTCTGCCGTTCCTTCGGCAGCAGGTTGAGGATGCGCGAAATGTCGGGCAAAAACCCCATGTCGAGCATGCGGTCCGCCTCGTCGAGCACCACGACCTGCACCTGCCCGAGCGAGGTGTTCTTCATCTGCAGATGGTCGAGCAGGCGGCCCGGTGTTGCGACGATGATCTCCACCCCCGAGCGTAGCGCCTGGGTCTGCGCGTCCATGTCGACCCCGCCATAGACCACGGCACAGCGCAGCGGTGTCTGCGAGATGTACTTTTTCACGTTCTCGGCAACCTGGTCCGCAAGTTCACGCGTGGGCGTGAGCACGAGCGCGCGCACCGCATGGCGCGCCGGCGACATGCTCGTGTTGGCGCCAGGCAGCAGGCGCTGGATGATCGGCAGCGCGAAGCCGGCCGTCTTGCCGGTTCCAGTCTGCGCCGCACCCATGACGTCCTTGCCCTGCA
This sequence comes from Burkholderiaceae bacterium, assembly GCA_044346055.1. Classification (GTDB taxonomy): domain Bacteria; phylum Pseudomonadota; class Gammaproteobacteria; order Burkholderiales; family Burkholderiaceae_F; genus JALHMQ01. Next base: position 8,524 of record JBIIZX010000104.1, read on the forward strand.
TGACGATCGGAATCGCTTTGCTCTGGATGGGCGTGGGTTTGCTGTAACCCATCGCCTTGATCGCGGCGACGATGCGGGCATCGAGCCCAAAGTGATCAAAGTCTTGATAGTCCGACATCAGTGCTGTTCGAGTTCCACAAATGACAACGGCAGAGACGCGAGGCGCGCACTCTGCCGTTGGTACTTCAACAACCTGGTCGGCCGTCTTGGACTTGAACCCGCGACCAAGGGAGCCGGACGCGACCAGTGGGAGCGTCCGGCGAGTCCC
>JBIIZX010000524.1:0-2599 GCA_044346055.1 Burkholderiaceae bacterium
TACGGAGTCCTCTGCTCATTCGAGGGGGCGCTCCAGCTTTGCAAGCGTTGGGCACAAATCGCTATCAGCGCTCCTTCCACACGCCGCCGCGAGCCCGGCGAGCTCCTTTTCAAGCGCCGCCAGTTCAGTCAGGCGCCGGCGGACATCGGCGAGCTTGAGTTCAGTGACCTTGCGCGTTTCCTCACAGGCGTTTTGTCCCTTGAGCGACAGCAAGCTGGCAATCTCGTCAAGACTGAAACCCATCGCCTTAGCGCGGCGAATGAACTGCAGTCGATGAAGGTCGTGCGCGCCGTAGCGCCGGATGCCGCCGGCTGGGCGTCGCGGCTCGTTCAATAGGCCGCGGCGTTGGTAGTAGCGAACGGTCTCGATATGGACGTCCGCGGCGGCGGCCAAGTGGCTGATGGTGAAGGATGCTTCTGGCATGGCTTGACTCCGTACCGTGGTACGGCCTTTAGGATGCACCTATGAACACCGCCTCGTCCAAGCCCTCGATGGCCGCCATGCTCATGGCCGCGCTCGCCGCCGTCGGCGCCTCGGTCTGTTGCGTCGTTCCCCTGGTGCTGGTGCTCTTGGGCATCAGCGGCGCGTGGATCGCCAACTTGACCGCCTTGGATGCCTGGCGTCCCTGGTTCAGCGGAGTAACCCTACTGTGCTTGGGCTTCGCCTATTGGTCGCTGTACGGCCCCGCGTCGCGCTGCCGCACCGATGGGGTCTGCGTCGACCCCGCTGTGCTGCGTCGGCGTCGCCGATGGCTTTGGGTGGCCACCGCACTGATCGCCTTGCTGCTGCTGTTCCCTTACTACATCGTGCTGTTCCTCTAGGAGTTCGCAGATGCGCAAGCTCTTCACCAGCCTCGTCGCTTTCACATTGACCGGCATCGCCTCGGCGGCAAGTCCGACTCAGGTGGTCTTCGACGTCAAGAACATGACCTGCGTGACATGCGCGTTCACCATCGAAGCCGCTCTGGATCGGGCGCCAGGGGTGACCGAGCGACGCGTGGACGCGAAGACGGCCACCGTGGCCGTCACATACGACGCAGAGCTTACGACGGCGGCGGAACTCGCAAGGACTATCACCAGCGCGGGATTCCCAGCGGTTGCGAGGCCGACCGGTGGCTGAGATCCAACGGCTCAGCACGTTGACTTGCCCGGAGTGCGGGCATCAGCGCACGGAGACCATGCCCATCGACGCATGCCAGTTCTTCTACGACTGCGTGGGCTGTGGCGCATTGCTCCGCCCGAAGCCGGGCCACTGCTGCGTGTATTGCTCGTATGGCACTTTGGCGTGTCCGCCGATCCAAGAGAAGAAGCCCTGTTGTGGCTGAGTGCAACTGATGGCGAGGCCGCATGGCCTCGACGCGCTTCACCCGGGATCATGGACGCACAGTCCCCTCAACTCTTGAGGGCATGCTTCCGCAGCCACCGGATTTGGGCCGAGTTCTGTAATGCTTTCGGACGCAAACTCCGCACTGCTGAAATCGCCAGGGCATGATCGGCGCCTTGGTGCGTCAAGATTCGCGCTGCGATCAATCCGGTCCGGCCGGAGCCACCACGGCAGTGGATGGCCACGCCGTCGCCGGCGGCGATCAGGGCCTGGATGTGCGGCCACGCGTTGGTCCATTCCGCCTCAAAAATCTCGCCGGGCGCATCGTCATCACCGATGGGCAGATGGAACCACGCCAAACCATGCGCGCTGCAGCGCTCGCCCAGCGTGGGCACGCCCAAGCGGTCCATTTCCTCATTCGGTGTGAGTGTGACCACAGCCTTGGCGCCGGCCGCCTTCAGCGACAGCAAGGCCTCGTCGATGCTTGTCGACTGCGTGCCGGGGCATGGCGTGAAGAAGAGCGGCGCTGCAAGGGCTGGATGCTCAAAACGATCCACGGGATGCGACATCGGATTCAAACCTTTTCAAGAGAAACGCGCTTGGCCAGCGCAGCCGCCTGCTCCTTGCGCTCGGAATAGCGATCGACGAGGTAGTCGCTGCGTCCCCGGGTCAGCAGGGTGAACTTCACCAGCTCTTCCATCACATCGACCACGCGCTCGTAGTAGCTGGAGGGCTTCATCCGGCCGTCGTCGTCGAACTCCTGCCACGCCTTGGCCACCGAGGACTGGTTGGGGATCGTGATCATCCGCATCCAGCGACCGAGGATGCGCATCTGGTTGACGGCGTTGAAGGACTGCGAGCCGCCCGAGACTTGCATAACGGCGAGCGTCTTGCCTTGGGTCGGGCGGATGGCGCCCATCGAGAGCGGGATCCAATCGATCTGTGCCTTCAGCACACCGGTCATCGCGCCGTGCCGCTCCGGCGAGCACCAGACCTGGCCCTCGCTCCACGCCACAAGTTCGCGAAGCTCCACGACCTTGGGGTGCGTCTCGGGGGCGTCATCCGGCAGCGGCAACCCGCTCGGATGGAACACCCGAGTTTCGGCGCCCAGCCGCTGCAGGATGCGCTCGGCCTCGAAGGTCAGCAGTCGGCTGAAGGAGCGCGGGCGATTCGAGCCGTACAGGAGCAGGATCCGCGGTGGCGGCCCCGCCTCGGGGAGACCGAGCGCTGCGAGGTCCGTCAGTTGGAAGTGGGCTTCATCGAGTGCGGGGAAGTC
>JBIIZX010000525.1:0-2590 GCA_044346055.1 Burkholderiaceae bacterium
TTGCTACATCGGTCTTCCGCGGCACCGAACCCGACAATGCCACAACCCGCCCGCACAGTGTTTCTTCGGCGCGATTTGCGGGCTCGGGCCGATTACTTCGCTAACACGTCGTTCGAGAGCCGACGCTCTGCGAGCGCGGCTCAACTCAGACGTTAGACCGCACAAACACCACCTGCGGCCTTCCCCTTGACGCCGAAGACGGTTGTCCATACAGTCGCTGCGTGGATATCGACTGGGATCCAAAGAAAGCGGCAGCAAATGTCCGCGAGCACGGCGTTGCCTTTGCAGAAGCGGCGACAGTGCTTACAGACGACTATGCGCTCACCCGCGAGGACCCAGACTCTTTCGGGGAACAGCGCTTTGTGGCACTGGGCATGAGTGCAACGGGTGCACTACTCGTTGTGGTCTACACCCACCGAGAGCCAGACATCTTCCGCTTGATCTCTGCCTGGAAAGCGAACAAACCGCAAAGGAAGCTATATGAAAAAGGTCGCCGCTGAGCCCTACCGCGAAGTCGACTTCTCTGTCGCCAAGCGTGGTCCTGTCATTCCGGCCGAACCGGGCAAGACGAAGATATCCATCCGCATCGACAACGCCGTCATCGAGCACTTTCGCGCCCAAGTCGAGCGTGCCGGCACTGGCAACTACCAAACACTGATGAACGATGCACTTCTAGCCTACATCCAGCAGAAGAATGTCATCGAAGCAGTTCGCCTGGTCGTCCGCGAAGAACTCGGTGCGCCCCGCGCAAAGCCGCGCCCACAGAAGGCACGCGCAATGGCTGCGTAAGAGTGCGGTCTAACCCTCTGCAAGGACTTCCCTAGATAGTCAAGCGGAGGTCTAGGTTTTCCTCTCGCGCGGCACTGACCGTGAACGGGTCAAGGGCGGCCGCAGGCCGAGCGCAGCGATCCCCCGGGTCAAGCCCGGGGCAGGCTCTTGACGCGGCACGTACCGAGTACGCTGGCGCAGGCCGGCCCCGGCAGCATGGCGGGGCGCGGCCTGTGGGCTTCAGCGCGAAATTGTTTCAGTTTCATCGTCGACTGCGCACCTGTCGTTTCGTCTGCGGGAGGAGGACTGCAGTTCTGCAACCGGCCTTGTGGGCCCTCCAGTCCCGAAGTTAGGCTGCGATCCTATGAATGAACTGGCGCCTTGCAAGTCCCCGCCGAACCCAGGTCGCATCGTGCGCCCACGATCAACGGCCGATCAAGCCGGTTGGATGCGGTGGTTGCCGGGCTTGCAAACCTTGCGCCACTACCAGTTCGCGTGGCTGCGACACGATGTCGTGGCGGGGCTGGTGCTGACCACGGTGCTTGTACCTGTCGGCATCGCGTATGCGGTGGCCGCCGGCTTGCCCGGCATTTGCGGCCTGTACGCGACCATCGTTCCCCTCCTGGCTTACGCCGTGTTCGGTCCTAGCCGCGTGCTCGTTCTGGGACCGGACTCTTCGCTGGTTGCGATCATTCTGGCCGTGGTTCTGCCGCTCGCCGCTGGCGATTCGCAACGCGCGATGGCCCTCGCCGGAATGATGGCCGTGGTGTCGGGCCTGCTGTGCATCGCGGCGGGTGCTGCACGCCTGGGCTTCGTCACCGAACTGCTTTCCAAGCCGATTCGTTACGGCTACATGAACGGTATCGCTCTGACGGTGTTGGTCAGCCAGTTGCCCGCGCTGTTCGGCTTCTCCGTCGATGCCGATGGCCTGTTGAAGCAAGCCTGGGGCTTCATAGAGGGCGTGGTGGCTGGCAAGACGAACTGGACGGCACTGGTGCTCGGCACAGGAACGCTCGCGGTGATCCTGTTTCTAAAGCGCAGCAAGCGACTGCCGGGCGTGCTGATTGCGGTCGTGACCACAACCGTCGCTGTCGGCGGCATGAATCTGGCGACCACTGCCGGCGTATCGGTCCTGGGTACGCTACCTCAGGGCCTGCCCGCATTTGCTCTCCCGGCGATCACGTATGGTGACATCGTCCCGGTGCTGCTCGGCGGCTTGGCGGTTGCCCTTGTGTCGTTCGCCGACACCAGCGTGCTCTCGCGGGCGTATGCAGCGCGCTCCAGGTCTTTTGTTGATCCCAATCAGGAGATGGCGGGGCTGGGCGTCGCCAACCTGATCACCGGATTCTTCCAGGGCTTTCCGGTCAGTGCGAGTGCATCACGCACGCCGGTCGCCGAGGCCGCGGGCGCCAGAACGCAGCTGGCCGGCGTGGTGGGCGCGCTCGCGGTCGCATTGCTGCTGTTGCTGGCGCCAGGCTTGCTCAGGAACCTGCCCACGACCACGCTGGCCGCCGTGGTGATCGCGTCTGCTTTAGCGCTGGTCGAGATCTCCGACCTGCGCCGCATCTACCGCATCCAGCGCTGGGAGTTCTGGCTGTCGATCGGTTGTTTCGCGGGCGTGGCCTTGCTTGGCGCCATCTGGGGTATCGGTCTGGCGATCGTGATTGCCGTGATCGAATTCCTGTGGGATGGCTGGCGCCCGCATTCTGCAGTCCTGGGTCGCGTCGAGGGCATCAAGGGCTACCACGACATCACGCGTTATCCCTCCGCCCGTCTGGTCCCCGGATTGGTCCTGTTGCGTTGGGATGCGCCCTTGTTCTTC
>JBIIZX010000105.1:0-8760 GCA_044346055.1 Burkholderiaceae bacterium
GGACCTGCGGGCCATGATCCACACTGCGGGCGAGACGCAGGAGCCGGCCGAGATGCTGCTGGCGGCCACCCGCGTCAATCTGCGCCAGCGCAGCTTGCTGGCAGAAAAGATCAAGGCCCATTTTGGCGGCGACGTGCGCGGCCGTTGCATTGCGCTCTGGGGCCTCGCGTTCAAGGCCAACACCGACGATATGCGCGAGGCCTCGAGCCTGGCGATCATCGAGTCGCTCACTCGCGACGGTGCGCGAGTTCAGGCGTATGACCCGGTGGCCGCCGACAATGCAAGGCAACTGCTCAAGGGCGTGGACGGAGTGAGCTTTGCCACCTCGGCCCGGCAGGCAGTCGATGGCGCCGATGCACTCGCCGTCGTGACCGAGTGGCTGGAGTTCCGCAGCCCGGACTTCGTTGAGCTGGCGCAGCAACTGCGCGCCAAGGCCATCTTCGACGGCCGTAACCTGTACGACCCGGCGACCGTGCGCGCCGCCGGGCTCGCGTACTACGGCATTGGGCGCGGCTCCGTGCCGCAGGCAGCCTAGGTATGGCCACCGTCCTTGTCACCGGTGCGGCGGGCTTCATCGGCTCGTACGTCGCGCAGCGGCTGCTTGCGCGCGGCGCAAGCGTCGTCGGCCTCGACAACCTCAACGACTACTACGACCCCAAGCTCAAGCAGGACCGGCTGGCGCGGCTTACACCGCACGCGGCTTTCCGCTTTGAGAGGGTGGACCTCGCGGACCGGCCCGCGATGGAGGAGCTCTTCAGGCGGCACCGCTTCGACAGCATCATCCATCTTGCCGCACAGGCCGGCGTGCGCTACTCGCTCACCCACCCGCACGCCTATGTGGACAGCAATCTCGCCGGGATGATGACGATCCTCGAGGGCGCGCGCGCACAGCAGGTGCAGCACCTGGTGTATGCATCCTCAAGCAGCGTCTACGGCGCCAACACCAAGCTGCCGTTTGCCACGAGCGACGCGGTGGACCGCCCCATCAGCCTGTATGCGGCCACCAAGCGGGCCAACGAGCTCATGGCCTATGTGTATGCAACGCAGTTCGGCGTGCCGGCGACCGGGCTACGCTTCTTTACTGTCTATGGCCCCTGGGGCCGGCCCGACATGGCCGCGTTCAGATTCACCAAGGCCATCCTGGCCGGCGAGCCGATCGAGGTCTACAACTTCGGCGACATGCAGCGCGACTTCACCTATGTCGATGACATCGTCGAAGGGCTGCTGCGCGTGCACGACCGGCCCGCGCCTGTCGACGCCGACGGCGTACGGCACAAGGTCTACAACATCGGCAACCACCGCGCCGAGCCCTTGCTGCGCTTTATCGAGGTGCTGTCAGCCGAGCTCGGCCGCAAGCCGGAGATGCAGCTCATGCCGCTGCAGCCAGGTGACGTCAAGGCCACCTACGCCGACACCGACGACCTGCGCCGCGAGTTCGACTGGGCGCCCGCCACGCCGATCGATGTGGGCCTGCCGCGGCTGGTGGCGTGGTATCGGGATTACTACCGCGTTTAGCCGGAGCGTTGAGGCGAACGCAAGCGACTTTCGTAGGGAGGCAGCTTGGTACCGCAGGATAAGGACATGTCGGGATCGTCTAGAAACCGCGTGAGTCGCTGCTACCTGGAGTACGAGTTAGCTCCCGATCAGAAGCGCGCGACGTACGAGACCTCTTCACGTTGGGAGTACCAGAAAGTCAGTCTGCTGCTGATGTTTCGCCATGGATTCGTGCGCTGGGGCGTGTGGGTGCCTGGAATCCTCGACGACGCTATCTTTCCCAGCTTCATTCGTGGCAGTGTTCGCATCGAAGCAGGTTGGGACAACTGGTCGGATTTCTATCTCATGGCCACGGATGAGCGCTCAATCGCGTTCCTTCGGCGCTTCGTCGGTAAGCACTGCAAGATCGACGGTTGACAGTCGGCTGAGGAAAGCCTCAGTGCCAGGCACACGTACTCCGATGACGATCGTCCGCCACAGGGTCTACAACATCTGCATTCACCAGGCCGAGCTTTTGCTCTTCCTTGTCTAGGTGCTGTCTGCCGCGCTCGGCCGCAAGCCGGAGATGCGGCTCACGCCGTTGCAGCCCGTTGACGTCAAGGCGACCTACGCCGACACCGACGACCTGCGCCGCGAGCTCGACCGGTCGGCGACCACGCCGATCGATGTGGGCCTGACGCCGCTGGTGCCGTGGTGTCGCGACCAATACGGCGGAGCGGGCTGTTGCGGCTGAGGTACTACGGCTGAGCGCGCCTACTTGATGACCGTGAGAACATAGTCGCCCCAGCCTTGCAGCGGCCCGAGTGGATTGCGGGTCACGCTGACTTGCTTGATCGTGGGCTGCCCGCCCACCAGACCGTAGACGAGCACGTCATCGACGAACACCAGCAGCGCGTCCACGCTCCAGCCGGTGGTGTAGGTCTCGCGCTTGAAGTTGAAAGCGTCGAGCCAGAAGTTGCCCACGCGGTCGCTGCTGACCTTCCTTACCGCCACGGCGTAGCCGGAACAGCGGCGACCCGCCTTCAGGCACTGGCGTACACCCTCGTCAAGCTCGGCGGCCTCGCTTAACGGCGCGGTCGAGAAGCGCTGCAGGACTTCGCCAAAGTGCAGCACGGTGATCGCCGGGTTGATCGCGGGGTCAAGGCCGATCGCATGTACTTCACCGCGGGTCGTGGCATTGGCCTTGAGCGATGTGAGCGACTTGACTGCTTCGTCGTAGCTGTTCCAGCTGGAGACGATCTCGGTCTTGGAGGTGGGCAGCAGCGCAGCGCACGCCGATAGCAGCACGGTGAACGCCAGCGCGAGACTCGGCCTCGCCGTCCGGCAGGGTGACACGGCATAGCTCCTGAAAAATTGAGAAGCCACTGACACCAAATTAGCGCACCATCAGGCCCGCCGCGGTTTGCGGGAAAGCAAACCTTCTTAGAGCGTTCCCTCATGCGTCCCGCCGCCCTGACTCGCGATCGCGGATTTGACCGGGCCCGACCAGGTTTGAATGTCGGCGCCGGAGCCGCCGCATAATCAGTCCATAACAAGCACAAGGACGAGGGGCCGCAGACACGTTCTGCGGCCGTGGCACCTTCAATGTTGCTCGAGCTCTGGCCGATGATTGCGGCAGCCTGCCTGACGCTGGCCGCCATTCACACGCACGTGTGGCTGCGGCAGCGTCGCGTGCAGGCCAATGGCGCTTTCGCACTGCTGTGTACGAGCGTCGCCTGGATGACCTTCAACGAACTGCAGCAGCTCAGTGCGACCACCCCTCAGCAATTCCTTGCCGGTCTCTGGTGGAACCAGGTGCCAGTGTTCTTCGGTGTGGTGGCCACCGTGCTCTTTGTTCGCACGCACATGCACGCCGGCCGCACCTGGTTGGCGGTGCTGGCGATCGGCACCCGCGGGCTTGCGCTGCTGCTCAACCTGGGCCTGCCAACAGGGATCAACTGGGAGCGCATCGACCGGCTCGATACGGTCGAGGTGCTGGGACAGCCGCTGACCGTGGCCATTGGTGTGCCGCAGCCGGCCGTGGTGGTCGCGCACCTGTCGCTGCTGGCCCTGGTCGTCTTCGTGCTCGACGCCTCATATGCGGTGTGGCGGCGCGGCAACCGACGCACTGCGGCCATGATCGGCGGCAGCCTCGTGCTGTTTGTCACGCTGGCCACCTTCAACACCATCGTTCAGCACTGGCTTCGCCCGCTGCCGACGTTTACCGCGCTGTACTTCCTGCCGATCGTGCTCGCCATGGGCTTTGAGCTCAGCGAGCAACTGCTGCGCACGGCGCGCCTGACCGCAGATCTTGAAGCGCGCGATCGCGAACTACGCAGCTCCGAGCAGAAGCTGCAACTGGCGGCAGAAGCAGCCGATGCTGGCCTGTGGAGCATCGACGAGCGCAGCGGGCGCCTGTGGGCCACGCCCCGCGCGCTGGCGATGTTCAACCTGGCGCCAGGGCAGGAGCACGACATCGACGACGTGTTGCGCTCAGTGCACCCGGATGATCGGGCCAGCATCCAGCGCTTCCTGCGGGCCACGCAGAGCGCCGATGCCCATGCCGCAAACGCGCGCGCCTCCATGGAGTACCGCGTGCTGCTGCCGGATGGCAGCACGCGCTGGTACGCCTCGCACGGCAGCCGCCAGCAGCAGCGCAAGCCCACTGTGCAGGGGCTCATGGGCGTGACCATCGACATCACCGACCGCAAGCAGGCCGATGAAGACGCCGCGCGGCAGCGCATGGCCCTCGAACACTTGTCGCGCGTGGCCACGCTGTCGGAGCTGTCTGGTGCGTTGGCGCATGAGCTCAATCAGCCGCTGGCGATCATCATGAGCAACGCCGAGGCGGCACAGCTGCTCCTGCAGCACGACGAGCCCGATCTCGAGGAGATCCGCGCCATTCTCGGAGACATCGTCGATGCCGACCAGCGCGCCGGCGACGTTATCCTGCGCTTGCGGCGCCTGCTCAAGCGCGGCCAGGCGCAACGCGAGTTGCAGGCGCTCAATGGAGTGGTCACCGGCGTGCTGCAGTTCATGCGCGGTGACCTGGCAAGGCGCGGGGTGACGGTCGAACGCGATCTTGCCGCTGACCTGCCGCCGGCGCTGCTCGACCGCGTACCCATGGAGCAGGTGCTCATCAACCTGGTCAACAACGCCTGCGATGCGATGGCGGGCAATGCGGCGGGCGACCGGCTTCTGCAGATCCGCACGCGCACCAGCGTGCAAGACGGCGCCGGCGAGATCGAACTGGAGATCATCGACAGCGGCAGTGGCCTGGCCGGTACGCCCGAGCAGATCTTCGAGCCGTTTTTCACCACCAAGGCCGAGGGGCTTGGCATGGGGCTGGCGATTTCGCATTCAATTGTCGCCGTGCACGGCGGCTCACTGCATGCGAGCAACAATGCAGGCCGGGGTGCGACCGTGCGCCTGCGCCTTCCGGTAGCGGTAGTGACCGACCTGGTCCACGCCGCATGAGCCTTGCAACGGTTTACCTGGTGGACGACGAGGCCGATCTGCGGCGAGCCTTGACACGGCTGTTGCATGCCGATGGTCTTCTGGTGGAGTCGTTCGCCTCGGCCGACGAGTTTCTCGCGCAGGTGCCGGCCGGCGCCTGCGGCTGCCTGGTGCTGGACATCGGCCTGCCGGGCCTCGACGGGCTGCAGTTGCAGGAGCGCCTGCGTGATCGCGCAGGCGCGCTGCCGATCGTGTTCCTGACCGGCCGCGGCGACATCCCCACCACGGTGCGCGCGATCAAGGCCGGCGCAGTGGACTTTCTCACCAAGCCAGTCAAGGGCGCAGACCTGCTGCGCGCCGTGCGAACGGGCCTAGCGAGCGCCGCGCAGGCGCAGGCGCAGGCCGCGGCCGTGGCCGAATTGCAGCAGCGCGCCACGCGCCTGACCGTGCGCGAGCGAGAAGTGCTCTCGCACGTCATTGCAGGGCGCCTGAACAAGGTGATCGCCGACCGCCTGGGCACCAGCGAGCAGACCATCAAGGTGCATCGCGGCCGGCTGATGGAAAAGCTCGAGGCCGGCTCGGTGGCCGATCTCGTGCGGCTGGCCCTGCAACTGGGGATCGCCCCTGCGGATTGATTGCGCGATTGTTCGATTGATTGATCGATTGCTCGATCGATCGATTGGCTGGATGACTGGCGCGGCAGCCGCAGCCAGGGCTCGATTCGAGCTGCGTTGTTGCCTGGGTCTTCTGCCAACGCACAATCTGCGAGGCATTGCGTTGCACCAAGGTGCAATAGCCTGAACAATACCCGTCTCTCAAACTGCGATGCAGGCTCGGCATAGTCTTGTCGGGCCGCAAATAACCTCGCCATGCGCCTGACCGCCCTGATTGCCCTGCTGACCGCCACCGCTCTGGCCGGCTGCGCCACGCGCCCGGTCAATCCGCGGCTGACGCTGGCCGACCCGACGACCGGCTACCGCCTGGAGACGCGCGAGAACAATGCGTCTGACGATCAGAACATCGTCATTCTCGCCTTTTCCGGCGGCGGCACGCGCGCGGCGGCGTTCTCGTATGGGGTGCTCGAGTTTTTGGCACGCACCGAAGTCAAGGGCAAGAGCGGCACGCCGGTGCGCCTGCTCGACGAGGTTGCCGTGATCACCGGTGTCTCCGGCGGCAGTTTCACCGCGCTGGCCTACGGCTTGTACGGCGAGAAGCTCTTCAGCGAGTACGAGACGCGCTTTCTTAAGCGCAATGTGCAGGGCGAGATCACCAAGCGCACGCTCAATCCGCTGAACTGGCCGCGTCTGTGGTCCACCGGCTGCGGCCGCTCGGAGCTGGCCTCCGAGCTGTATGACGAAATCCTCTTCAACAACGCCACCTTCGGCGACCTGCAGCGCCGGAAGGGGCCGCTGATCGTGGCCTCGGCGACCGACATCTCCTCGGGCTCGCGCTTCATCTTCACCCAGAGCACGTTCGACATCATCTGCTCGGACCTGTCGGCGGTGCGCCTGTCGCGCGCGGCCGCCGCATCGTCGGCAGTGCCGGTCGTGCTGACGCCAGTCACGCTCAACAACTACGGCGGCTCGTGCCAGCGCACGCCGCCGGCGTGGGTCACCAAGTTCACCGAGTCCGATGAGCCGCCGCGGCCGGCCGCGCGCGCCATTCGCGCGCTGCGGGCGCAGGAGGGCATGGCACGTGGCGCCGAACGGCCGTACCTGCATCTGGTCGATGGTGGCGTGTCTGACAACGTGGGCATGCGCGGCGTGCTCGATGCGCTGGAGGTGTCAGAAGCGCTGCAGGAAAGCGGGATTCCCACGCCCATCGGCTCGGCCCGCCGCATCATTGTGCTGATCGTCAACTCGCTGTCGGTGCCGAAGACCGACTGGGACCAGTCCGAAACCGGACCCGGTCCGGTCAGCGTGCTGCTGAAATCGGCCGGGGTGCCGATCGATCACTACTCTTATGAAGCGATCGAACTGCTCAAGGACACCGCGGCGCGTTGGAAGACGATGCGCACGCTCAGCCGCTGCCGCTGGCGTGACCGACCCAAGCTTCAAGCGGGCCCTGCTCGCACCGCAGGCAGAGGTGTACGCGATTGACGTGTCGTTCGCCCAGCTGAAGGACAAGGCCGAGCTCGAGTACCTGAATGAGCAACCAACGTCGTTCGTGCTGACCGACGAGGCGGTGGACCGGCTGCGTGCAGCGGCCGGCGCGATCATCGAGGCTTCGCCAGATTTTCAGCGGCTGCTCAAGGACGTCGGCGCGCGGGTGATCAAGGCGCCGGTGGCGCCGGCCAAGACGGCCTCAAGTCAATCAGAACGGAGGTGACCAGTGAACCTGCAATGCGTGAAGCTGCAGTCGGCGAAGCTTCATTGCGCCGCCGCGCTCAGTCTTGTTCTTTGCGCCCCGGCCTTTGGCCAGAGTGCCGAGGAACTCGCCAAGAAACTGAGCAATCCGGTGGCCGCGCTGATCAGCGTGCCACTGCAGCTGAACTACGACCAGGACATTGGCGCCGCACGCACCGGCGAACGCTGGACGCTGAACGTGCAGCCGGTGGTGCCGATTGAACTGAACAAGGAGTGGAACCTCATTTCGCGCACCGTCTTGCCGGTGGTGTCGCAGCAGGACATCGCCCCGGGCGCTGGCAGCCAGTCCGGCCTGGGCGATACGGTGCAGAGTTTTTTCTTCTCGCCCAAGGCGCCCACCGCCGGTGGCTGGATCTGGGGTGCAGGCCCCGTGCTGCTGCTGCCCACGGGCACCGATGATCTTCTCAGCGCAAAGAAGTGGGGCGCCGGGCCCACTGCGGTCCTGCTCAAGCAGGACAGCGGCTGGACCTACGGGGCGCTGGCCAACCACGTGTGGTCGTTTGCGGGCGAAAGCGACCGTCGCAATGTCAGCAGCACCTTCTTGCAGCCATTCCTGTCGTACACCACCAAGGACGCCTGGACCTACGGCGTCAACGTCGAGAGCACCTATGACTGGAAGAGCCGGCAGTGGACGGTGCCGATGAACTTGACTGCGAGCAAGATCACCAAGATCGGCGATCAGCTCATCAGCGTCGGCGGCGGCGTGCGCTACTGGCTCGACGGCCCGGAATCGGCCCCGCACGGCTGGGGTGCGCGCTTCGTGGTCACGCTGCTCTTTCCGCGCTAGCGCGGCCCGCGAGATGCTGCCAAGCCTCATGCATCTTGTCGCCACCCAAAGCAAACGCATCGCCATCCTCGATGACGAGGACAAGTTCCGTGTGGCGCTGTCACGCCTGCTGCGCGCGCACGGCTACGACGTGATTGGCTTTCAGCGCGGCGAAGACCTGATCGAGGCCATCGCGCTGCAGCAGATCGATTGCGTGCTGCTTGATCTCTTCATGCCCGGCATGTCGGGCTTCGATGTCCTCACCGCCTTGCAGTCGCAGCGCGGCGCCCCGCCCGTGATCGTGGTCTCGGCGCATGACGAGTCCGACATGCGCGACCGCGCCTTGGCGCTGAACGCGATGTCGGTGCAGCGCAAGCCGATTGCCGCGGCCGCACTGCTGGCCGAGATCAGGCGCGCGGTCACGCCAGGCGCCGCCGCCTGAACCTCAGCCTGAGCTTGAGGTTGAGCCTGAGGTTGAGTCTGTTGGTCGCGGCTGGTTTGGCGGCCCCCGCCGGTACGTGGCCCAACCGAGCAAAGACAGGCAGACCGTGCCAAGTGTCGAGTTGCACCATCGTTCAATTGTCCGCGCTTCCCCAGCGGCCTAGCCCGGATATTTCACCAGTATGAGGTCAGCGGCCACGTGCTTACGCGCGTTGTCAGAGGAGAACGAGGCCTGCAGACAACCGAGGATCGCCGATG
>JBIIZX010000106.1:0-8712 GCA_044346055.1 Burkholderiaceae bacterium
GTCTCGGCGGGGGATCTGGGCGCGGCCTGTTTTGACCCACGCGCCTAAACTGCGACCCGCGTTGCCCCTGCGCGGTCGACTCAATCCTCAATCCTCCTTCCTCGCGCCTAAAGACCATGTCAAACGCCTACGCTGCCGCCGGCGTCGATTACGCCAAGATCGATCCCCTGAAGATCCTGGCGCAGCAGGCGGCAGCGGCCACTGCCGGCAACCTGGCGCAGCACGGGTTGAGCGAAGTGGCAGCCTCGCGCGGCGAAAGCGCCTATGTGGTCGACTGCGGCGAGTTCTACCTGGCCTCGATCACCGAATGCCTTGGCACCAAGGCACTGGTGGCCGACGCGATGCGCGAGGTCACGGGCAAGACCTACTACGACCGCATTGCACAGGACACGCTGGCAATGGCGATCAACGACCTCATCACCGTGGGCGCCACGCCGGTCTCTGCCCACGCCTACTGGGCCACGGGCGGCAGCGACTGGTTCAGTGATGAGGCGCGCGCACGCGATCTCGTCAACGGCTGGAAGGCGGCCTGCGACGCCTGCGCCGTGAGCTGGGGCGGCGGCGAAACGCCGGCGCTCGCAGGTGTGGTGGCCGCTGGTCGCATCGATCTGGCTGCATCGTGCGTGGGGCTGGTGCGCCCCAAGTCGCGCCTCACGCTGGGTGAGCGGCTGCAGGCAGGCGACGCGATCGTGCTGCTGGCATCCAGCGGCATCCACGCCAATGGCCTGTCGCTCGCGCGCAAGCTCGCGGAGCGGCTGCCCGCCGGCTATGCGACACCGATGCACGACGGCCAGCTCTTTGGCGAAGCGCTGCTCGCGCCCACATTGCTGTATGCCGGCGTGACCGAGGCACTGGCGCGTGCCGGCATCGTTCCGCACTACGCGGCCAACGTCACCGGGCATGGCTGGCGCAAGCTGATGCGGCATGCGGGCGGGTTCTCCTATCGCATCACATCCTTGCCCAAGGTGCCCGCCGTGCTGCAGTTCATGCAAGAGCAGGTGCCACTGGACGACCGCGAGGCCTATGGCAACCTCAACATGGGCGCCGGCTTTGCGCTCTACGTGAGCGCTGCGGATGCAGCGCAGTGCGTGGCGATCGCACAGAAGTGCGGCATTGAAGCGACGGTTGCGGGCAGCGTCGAGGCCGGCGCGAAGCAGGTGCTGATTGAGCCGCTTGCCCTCGCCTTTGCCGCCGACGAGTTGCACGTGCGCGCGTGAATGTGGCGTGCCTTGGCACGAGCGTTTGGTTGACGGCCGAACTTTCGCGCGATGACGTGACGGGCTGTCGACTGGCGCGGGTGCCGGACGCGAGCGGCAGCGAAGCACGCTACGGACCGGATACGTTCGCCGCGCCAGCCTGCTCGGAGCCGGAGCCGGGGGCGGGCATTTCAACTGAAAGCCGCAACCACTGCGGCGCGTAGCGCCCGCAAGCTGTTCTCGCCCGTTGCGTCACTCGCATCGAGCGGATCAAGCACCAAGGCATCGTCCATCGAGCGCAGCCAGGTCATCTGTCGCTTGGCAAGCTGACGTGTGGCCTGCAGTGTGGCCAGGCGAAACGTTTCGGCGTCGGACTGCCCCTGCAGGTGGGCCCAGGCCTGCCGGTAGCCCACGCTTCGCCGGCTTGGCAGGTCGGCATGCAGGTCGCCGCGCGCGATCAGGACGCGCACTTCGTCAAGAAACCCGGCGGCGAGCATGGCGTCAAAGCGCCGCGCGATGCGTGCGTGCAGCGCGGTGCGGTCGCGCGGCAGCAGCGCAATCGTGCGCAGTGACATCGAAGCGACCCGCGGGCGGCCTTGCAACTGCGACAAGGGCAGGCCCGTCAGCTCGAACACTTCGAGTGCGCGCTGGATGCGCTGGCTGTCGCCCGGCGGCAGGCGCGCGGCCGTGATCGGGTCCACGCGCGCCAGCTCTTCGTGCAGCGCCGCCCAGCCCTGCGCCTGTGCGCGTGCGCTCAGGCGGGCGCGCACCTCGGCGTCCGCCGGTGGCAGTTCGCTCAGGCCCGAGCGCAAGGCGCGTGCATAAAGCATGGTGCCGCCCACAACCAGAGGCAGCTTGCCGCGCTGGCGAATCTCGGCGATGGCAGCGCTCGCATCGCGTACGAAGTCGGCGGCCGAGTAGGGCTCCGCGGGGTCGCGCAGGTCGAGCAGGTGATGCGGCACGGCCGCGCGTTCGGCAGCGCTGGGCTTGGCGGTGCCGATATCCATGCCGCGATAGACCTGTGCCGAGTCGACCGAGACGATCTCGATCGGCAGAGTGCTGGCAAGGGCCATGGCGAGCGCGCTCTTGCCGCTCGCCGTGGGGCCGAGCAGCAGCACCGCATCGGCCCGGTGCTGCCGTTCGCTCATGCCTGTGTTGCTCGCGGTGGCAGCGCTGTTGGTGATGGTGTCGCTCGAGCTGGTATCGGCGTTGATCTTGCACGCGGGCGCTGTATCCAAGCGCAAGCGTACGTTCTAGCGCCCGCGCAGGAACAGCTTGTCGAGATCGTTGATCGAAAGCTGCACCCAGGTCGGGCGGCCGTGATTGCACTGGTCGGCGCGCTCGGTGGACTCCATCTCCCGCAGCAGTGCATTCATCTCGTCCAGCGTCAGGCGCCGGTTGGCGCGCACCGCAGAGTGGCAGGCCAGCGTTGCGAGCAGTTCGTTGCGGTGTTCGGTGAGTACGCGCGAGCCGCCGTAGTCGCGCAGGTCGCGCAGCACATCGCGCGCAAGCGAGGCGCCGGCATCGGCCGACAGCAAAGCGGGCAGGGCGCGCAGCGCCAGCTGCGTGGGCGAGGCAGGCGCGAGATCAAGGCCGATGGCGTTGAGCACCTCGGCATGCTCCTCGGCGCTGGCGACATCGAGCGCATCGGCGCCAAAGACCTGCGGCAGCAGCAGGCGCTGTTGCGGCACTGCGCGCGCGTCCAGCTGGGTCTTCAGCTTCTCGTAGACGATGCGCTCGTGCGCCGCATGCATGTCGACGATCACCAGCCCCGCGCGGTTCTGCGCCAGGATGTAGATGCCTGACAGCTGTGCCAGCGCCATGCCGAGCGGTTGAGCATCGGCGCTGGCATGGTCGCTACTTGTGTGCGAAGCGATGCCCACGCCGAGCGTAGCGAGACTGCTGGAACCGCCAAAGCTTGCGCTGCCGGCCCGCGCGGCAAAGGCGGCCAGGTACTCAGCCACCGGCTGCGCGATGCCGAGCGTCGGCTGCACCGGCGCACGCAAGACCGCCAGTTGCGCGAGCGACGTGATCGGCGTTCTGACGACCTCGCCCGTGGCTGGGTCCACGCTGGCGTGATCCGGCACGGCGTGGCTCGCGGGGCGCGCGCTCTCGGCCAGCGCAGCCTGCACGGCATGCAGCACGAACTGGTGCACGGCGGAGCTGTCGCGAAAGCGCACCTCGACCTTGGTCGGGTGCACGTTCACATCGACGCGGCGCGGATCGAGGTCGAGGAACAGGCAGTACATCGGCTGCGATTGCCCATGCAGCACGTCGGCGTAGGCCGCGCGCACGGCGTGGGTGAGCACCTTGTCGCGCACATAGCGGCCATTGACGAAGAAGAGTTGCGCATCCGCCCGGCTGCGCGCAGCGGTGGGAAGGCCGACCCAGCCGCGCAGTGCGATGTCCGGCGCCTGTTCCCACACCGGGCGGTGTGCACCGGCAAAGGCTTCGGGCAGGAGCTTGAGCGTGCGCTCGTGCAACTGACCCGGCAGCAGTGCGAGCGTCGTGCGGCCTTCATGGATCACCGTGAACTCCACTGCCGGATGCGCCGCTGCAATGCGCTCGACCTGCGTGACGCAATGGCCGAGTTCTGTCACCTCGGCGCGCAGGAACTTGCGCCGCGCCGGCGTCTTGAAAAAAAGGTCCGCGACCTCGACCCGCGTGCCGACCGCGCCGGCCGCGGCGTGCATGTCATGTTCTCCAGCGTTGCCATCGCTGCCATGAATCTGGAAGGCCGAGGCGGCAGTGGCCGTGCGGGATGTGATGCTCACCGCCGCCACCGAGGCAATCGATGCCAGCGCCTCACCGCGAAAACCGAGCGAGGCCACGGCCTCGAGCTCGGCGAGCGAGGCGATCTTGCTGGTGGCGTGACGTGCCAGGGCAAGCGCCAGTTCATCGCGCGGAATGCCGCAGCCGTTGTCGGTGACCACGATGCGCTTGACGCCGCCGCCGTCCAGCCGCACCTCGATGCGGCTGGCGCCCGCGTCAAGCGCATTCTCCACCAGCTCCTTGACCACCGAGGCTGGCCGCTCGATGACCTCGCCCGCGGCGATCTGGCTGACGAGCAGATCCGGCAGCGGCGTGATGGCGCGGCGGTCAGGCGGGGTGATTGGGAGCGAGGACATGCGGTGCGAACGGCGCCGATTATAGGAAGCTCGCGCAACAGGCGCCGGCGCAACTGCGGGTTTGCCCCAGTCTGGTCGCAGCTTGCCGCATCGGTTGCTGCATCAATAACCGTGCATCAATGACCGTGCATCAATCACCGCTGGCCCGCGCAGTCGCTCGCGTATGATCGTCCGCGCGCTGGTTGGCAGACGTCGGTTGGCAGACATCGGTTGGCAGATGTCGGTTCGCAGATGTCGCATGGTTGGCAGACTGATCGCCGCCGCCCTTGCCACTGCATCCTTTCTCGCCACCTCCACCGACACTCGACCCGACAGCGCATGGAAGGCATCAACTGGGTTGACTTGTTCGATGCGATGGACACGTTCCTGATCGGCATTGTCGAGCGCAATGTCATCATGTTCTACGTGGTGCTGTTCTCGATCTTCTTTGCCGAGACCGGGTTGGTCTTCATGACCTTCCTGCCCGGCGACTCGCTGCTGTTTGTTGCCGGCGCCGTCAGCGCACTGCCGCAGGCGCAGGCGCAGGGCCTCAACGTCTACCTGCTGATGCTGATCATCACGATCGGCGCCATTCTCGGCAACACGCTCAACTACGCCATTGGCAGCTGGCTCGGCCACAAGGTCTACGACGGCAGCATCAAGTGGATCGATAAGGGCGCGCTGGACAAGACCCACAGCTTCTATGAAAAGCACGGCGGCAAGACCGTGATGATCTCGCGCTTCGTGCCGATCGTGCGCAGCTTTGCCCCGCTGGTGGCAGGTGCGTCCGGCATGGATTACAAGAAGTTCCAGCTGTACAACGTGTTGGGTGCGGTGATCTGGGTGGTGTCGCTGGTCTACGGCGGCTACCTGTTCGGCAACGTGCCCTTGATTCGCGACAACCTCGGCATCATCCTGCTGGTGGGCATTGGTGCGGTGCTCGGGCCGCTGGTGCTTGCCACGCTGTATCGCTGGACCAGGCGCTGGCGCTCAGCCTAGGCTCTTCGCCCCTCTCAGTGTCTGCGCAGGCGCGCTGTTTGCTGCGCACGATTGCATGCGCAGCCCCCTTGATCCGCAGTCCGATCTCTTTGCGGCATCCGCGCTGCCGCCGGGCCTCACCTACACCCCGGCCTTCCTGTCGCCGCAGGAGGAACTGGCGCTGCTGGAGATCATCCGCGGCCTGCCGCTGAAGGCCGCGCCCTACAAGCAGTACACCGCGCGCCGCCGCATCGCCAGCTACGGCGCGAGCTATAACTTTTCAGCGCAACGTCTTGAGCACGCGCCGGCGCTGCCTGCCGCGCTTGAACCGGTGCGTGACGCAGTCGCACTTGCGATGGGCGTGGCTGCCGATGCACTGGCCCAGTCGCTCGTGACCGAGTACGCACCGGGAACGCCACTGGGCTGGGATCGCGACACGCCGGAGTTCGAGCGCATCGCGGGCATCTCGCTGGCCGCTGCCTGCACCATGCGCTGGCGCCGCTGGCCGCACACCAAGGGCGCACCGGTGCCCGACCTGACAGTCGCGCTGCGCTCGCTCTATGTGATGCAGGAGGAAGCGCGCTGGGGCTGGCAACACGCGGTCGCGCCGACGACGGCGCTGCGCTACTCAATCACGTTTCGCACGCTGCGCAGGGGCAGGGGTGACCCATCCCCACCCCGGCCCTCCCCTTGAAGGGGAGAGAGCCAAGGACATGACGCGGTCCGGCTGATCCTTGTGTGTGCTCCTCCCCCTTCAAGGGGGAGGCCGGGAGGGGGATGGGTCGGACCTCCGCAATGGCCGCCGGCTCACTCCCGTTTTGACTCCCGCTCGTGCGCAGTTGGCCGACGCGCACGGCAAAACTTTGACGCCCAGTCGTGCGACTGGTGCCTGACGCGAGCGGCCCGAGTCAACCCATCGGATTCCTCGGCCCCGGCGGGTTCTTGGCGAAGTACCGCTCGATGCCCTTGAACATCGCCTGGGCCATCGCCTGCTGGTAGCTGTCGTCCTTCAGCCGCAGTTCTTCCTGCGGGTTGCTGATGAAGGCGGTCTCCACCAGGATCGACGGGATATCCGGCGCCTTGAGCACTGCGAAGCCGGCCTGCTCGACGCGCGGCTTGTGCAGGTCATTGACGCGCTCCAGCTCACGCAGCACGGCGTTGCCAAAGCGCAGGCTCTCGCTGATCTGCGCCGTGGTCGACAGATCGAGCAGCACGCGCGCAAGCCCCGGGTCATGCGTGCCCAGGTCGATGCCGCCGATCAGGTCGGCATCGTTCTCGCGCCGCGCCATCCAGGCGGCCGCCGTGCTGGTGGCGCCGCGCTCCGACAACGCAAACACCGAGGAGCCGCGCGCATCGGGCTTGATCCAGGCGTCGGCGTGGATCGAGACGAACAAATCTGCCTGCACGCGCCGCGCACAGGCCACGCGCTGGCCCAGCGGCACGAAGTAATCGCCGTCACGCGTGAGAAGCACGCGTATCTTCGACTCGCTCTGCATCATGCGTTCGAGCCGGCGCGCGATCGACAGGGTGACGTTCTTCTCGTAGGTGCCGCGCTTGCCCACCGCGCCGGGATCCTCGCCGCCATGGCCGGGATCGATCGCCACGGTGATGACACGCGTGACGCGGGCCGGGCGCGCTCGCTGCGCCCCGTCCTTGTCGCCAGCTCGGTCATTGGCCCTGTCTTGCGTCGCGCCTGCGATCTCGCCGGCCGGCTCGCCGGGGGGCCGTGGCTGCGCGCCCGTGCTTCGCGCCTCGTTCTCGCGCAGCAGTGCCAGCAGCGGGTCCTGCGGCGTGAGCGGCTGCAGGTCAATAACCAGGCGGTGCTGGTACGGGCCGACGGGCGGTGCGGCAAAGACCTGCGGCCGGATCTCCTGCTTCAACTCGATCACCAGCCGCACCACGCGCGGCCGGTTCCGCCCCAGCCGCACGTTGGCGATGAAGGGATCATCGGCATCGACCTTGCCCACCAGCTCCTTGAACTTGGGCGACAGCTCGATGCCGTCGACATCCACCACCAGGCGCGGCGGATTGTCGAGCGCAAAGTGGGTGAAGCCGAGAGGTGCGTCGTGCTCGAGCGTGACGCGGGTGTATTCGGCCGCCGGCCACACGCGCACGCCCAGCAGGGTGGCGCCATGGGCGATTTGCGGCGCGGCCAGCGACAGGACCAGCGAGCCGGCCGAGCCGATTAGCCGTCGCCGGCTGCGGTCTGGTGCTCCAGTGTCTCGATCGCTTGCGTCAGCCATGCGGTCCCGAGCGCTGTGCGCGCGGTGGCCTGCACCGTGCGCCCTTCATCGATCACCTTGAACGTCAAGGACAGGTCGGGCGTGGGCATTCGCTCGCCCGCCCGCTCTGGCCATTCGACGGCGCAGACGTTGCCGGGCGCAAAGAGCTCGCGAAACCCCGCTGCGGCGAATTCTTCGCCGCCGCCAAATCGATAAAAATCAAAGTGATAGAAGTTTAAACTCGAAACGACGTAAGGTTCAAGCAGAGAAAAGGTCGGACTCTTTACCGGCCCCACGACGCCGAGGGCGCGCAGCAGCGCCCGCAACAGCGCCGTCTTGCCCGCGCCCAGATCGCCCGAGAGCGCGAGCACCGCACCTTGCGCATCAACCTGGGCTCGCACTGCGCCCGCCTGTGCTTGCAGCGCACGGCCGAGCGCCGCACCAAGCGCGTCGGTGTCTTTCGCAGCGGGCAGGATGAACGTGTGGTTGTGGGTCGGCGTGCGCATCGCAATCGTCGGCGGCGGCGCGCCTAGACTGCGGCGCGCAAGCCCGCATTGTCCAAGAAGCGATGAGCACCGACACGAAGGCCGTGGATCAGGCCAATCAGCCTGACCAACCCGACCTGGCTGCACTGGCCGCCGACATCAAGTCGTGGGGTCAGGCGCTTGGCTTCGGGGCGGTGGGTATCAGCGATGTCGATGCGAGCGCAGCGCTGCCGCGGCTTGCCGACTGGCTGGCGCAAGGCCGCCACGGCGAGATGGACTACATGGCGCGCCATGCGCACCTGCGCGCCGACCCGCAGCAACTGCTGCCGCGAGCCGCCCGTGTGATCAGCGCGCGGCTCGACTACCGACCTGGTGTTCTTGAACCCGCAGCCGATGAGGCCGACTGGATCGCGCGCGAGACCGCGCGGCTGACCGACGGCACGCAGGCCGTGGTCTCGCTCTACGCGCGCGGCCGCGACTATCACAAGGTGCTGCGCCAGCGCCTGCAGCAGCTGGCCACGCGCATCGAAGCCGCCATTGGCGCCTTTGGCTATCGCGTGTGCACCGACTCGGCACCCGTGCTCGAAGTGGAGTTCGCGCGCAAGGCGGGGCTGGGCTGGCGCGGCAAGCACACGCTGCTGCTGAACCGAGAGGCGGGCTCGCTGTTTTTTCTGGGCGAAATCTTCCTCGACTTGGCCCTGCCGCCGACACCGGCCATCAGCGC
>JBIIZX010000526.1:0-2570 GCA_044346055.1 Burkholderiaceae bacterium
GCCCAGGCCCCAGCATCCGAGCGTCGGGTTCTCCCAGTCGTCTTCCACAAAGCGTACGTCGTTGTTCTTCAGATCAAAGCCCAGTTCTTCGAGCGAGCCGAGATACAGCTCCAGGATGTTGGCAGGCGCCGGCTTGAGCACGACCTGGTACTGGTAGTAGTGCTGCAGACGATTGGGGTTCTCGCCATAGCGGCCGTCCTTGGGGCGGCGGCTCGGCTGCAGGTAGGCAGCCTTCCACGGCTCCGGGCCGAGTGCGCGCAGGAACGTCGCCGTGTGCGAGGTACCGGCGCCGACTTCCATGTCGATGGGTTGCAGCAGCGCGCATCCCTGCCTGTTCCAGTAACTCTGCAGGCGAAGAATCGTCTCTTGGAAGTTGATCATCTGGTGGGCTTTGCGTTGTGCCGCGTCGTACTGTTGTAATGTGCCGCTGTGTTGCGCCGCTGTGTTCTGCTACGGCGCACATGCAGCGGCGGATTGTAAGTGCGGGCTTGCCCGCCTCAGCTGGCCTGGCCGCGCAATACCGGGTGCGGCATGTGCCTTGGGTTGCCGATGACCTCCACTTGCCAACCCCTGCACGCGCTTGCGCTCTTGGCCCTCGCAGCGGCCGGCAGCAGCGGCAGCAGCGACTCACCTGCTGACCTGACCGCGCCGGCTCCGCCCGCGGCTGGAGCCATGGCGGCGGCCGACTACGGCCTGCCGGACTTTCGCGGCGAGGCGCTGCGGCTGGCCAACGCGGCGGGGTGCGCGGTCCTTGTGCCGCTGCCCGGTGCCGCTGCGGCGTGCTGCTTTTCAGTGCTGCTGCTGGGTGCTGCGGACCAACGGAACTGCTCAACGCAACTAATCAGCGCCGCCGAGCCAGCATCACCCCGGCAAGTGCCAGAACGACGATCGCCAGCAGCGCCGGCCAGTCGCCCCTGCGCACGTAGGGCGTGGTGCCGCTGTAGCCGCGGACCGGCGCATCCAGCGCGGCCTCGGTACGAAACGGCAGCACCTGGACAACTGTGCCGCGCGCATCGATGACCGCGGTCGCACCGGTGTTGGTGGCACGCAGCATCGGGCGCCCGGTTTCCAGCGCGCGCAGCCGCGAGATCTGCAGGTGCTGGTCGAGCGCGATCGAGCCGTCAAACCACGCCAGATTGGAGATGTTGAGCAGCAGCGTGGGTGCGCGCTCCGGCACTTGCCAGGCGGCGATGATCTCGCTGCCAAACAGATCCTCGTAGCAGATGTTGACCGCGATGCGCTGGCCCGCCAGGTCCATCGGCCCCTGGTACGGCGCGCCGCGCTCCTGGTCGCCGATCGGCATCTGCATCAGGTCGACAAACCAGCGAAAGCCCCAGGGAATGAACTCGCCAAAGGGCACAAGATGGCGCTTGCTGTAGCGCTGCAAGGGCGCGGCACCGGGCTGGCCCGCGTCCGGCCGCAGGCCCACGGCGCTGTTGAAGTAGCGGCCCGGCGGATCTTCGATGAAGACGCCGAACACCAGTGCCGCGTTGTGCTCGCGCACGAAGCCAAGCACGGCGCTGGTGGCGGTATCGGGCAGGTAGTTCAGCGGCAGCGGAAACACTGACTCTGGCAGCACCGCCAGATCGATGCGCGCGCCTGCAGAGGGTCCGTTGAACGGCGCGTTCAGCAGCCGCACATGCACATCAATCGCCCGCTGCAGTCCCTGCTCGGAAAACTTCATGTCCTGCGCAATGTTTCCTTGCACCAGTCGAACGTTGATCGGCGCGCCTTCAGGCTGGGTCCAGGCGACGGCACGCAACGTCTGCCCCGCGCCCACCAACACCACGACGAGAACGGCGGCCGCAACGCCGGCGCGGCGAGTACCGCGCCGATCCGCTGCCGACACGAAAGCCTTTGGTGGAGCCGCAGGGAGGAGGGTGGCGATTCCCGCTGCAATCAGCGCTGCAACTAGTGCTGCAATGAGCGTCACTCCATACACGCCGAGCAGCGGTGCAAAGCCGGCCAGCGGCCCGTCGCTATGCGCGTAGCCGCCCACCAGCCACGGGAATCCTGTGAAGAGCCAGCCGCGCAACCACTCACTGCCGGCCCACAGCGCTGGCGGGGCGAGCAGTGGGGAGGTCGGAGCCAGCCGCTTGGCCAGACCGAGCGCAAGCGCCGGGTACAGCGCGAGAAATGCACAGAAGGCGGCGGTGGCAAGTCCCGCGAGCGGCATCGGCATGCCGCCGTAGGTGTGCATGCTGATGTAGACCCACGAGACGCCAAAGCCAAACCAGCCCATGCCAAAGGCAAAGCCCAGCAGCGCCGACTGCCGCGCGGTCGTGGCGCGGGCGGCGAGTGCA
Source organism: Burkholderiaceae bacterium (assembly GCA_044346055.1). GTDB lineage: Bacteria > Pseudomonadota > Gammaproteobacteria > Burkholderiales > Burkholderiaceae_F > JALHMQ01. Next base: position 2,304 of record JBIIZX010000526.1, read on the forward strand.
AACAGGGCGGCCAGCGCGAGCACCTGCAGCCAGGGCAGATGCCAGGGTCCAAAGGCAAGCGCATGCGCCAGCCCCAGCGCGGCAGCAAAGAGCGGCAGCACCCAGCGTGGTGCGGAGCGGAGAGGACCTGGCAAGGAGAGAATTCGCCTGGAGGGATGGGAGGGCGCGGCAACGCGCAGGCGCCGAGCGGAGTCTAGCCCGGATGTTTCACCAGTCACTGTTGTATGGGCCTGGTGGAGCAAGTGACCGTGCCATTTGGGCGTTTCT
>JBIIZX010000527.1:0-2559 GCA_044346055.1 Burkholderiaceae bacterium
AGTCGATCTTGTCTTGCGTACACTTTGGCATCGGCGATCCTCGGTTGTCTGCAGGCCTCGTTCTCCTCTGACAACGCGCGTAAGCACGTGGCCGCTGACCTCATACTGGTGAAATATCCGGGCTAGCACGTTGGTGGCTGACCCGCGGTGGCCCAAAGCGGCCGCACATGTGGCAAACCGTTGACAGATAGAAACATCTGCCTACCATTCGCCACATGCCCGCAACCACCAGCGCGCGCGCGCGGACCTTGAAGCTGGCGCGTCGGCGCCAGGGCGTGACTGCGCAAGACGTGGCGGGCGCCGGCATCCACCGCCAGGTGTTGAGCCGGCTGGTTCAGGCCGGTGAACTCGAACGCACCGCGCGCGGCCTGTACCGGCTGCCTGCGCACCCGGTCACCGAACACCATGCGCTGGCCGTGGCCGCCGTGGCGGTGCCGCGCGGCGTGATCTGTCTGCTGTCGGCGCTGCAGTTCCACGGGTTGGGCACGCAGTTGCCGTCCGAGGTCTGGATCGCGATCGACCGGCGCGCGCGACACCCGGCGCTGAAGTACCCGCCGCTGCGCGTGCTGCGGTTCGGCGGCAATGCGCTTGACGCCGGAATCGAGACGCACCGGGTCGAAGGGCGCGAGGTGCGCGTCTATGGCGTGGCCAAGACCCTGGCCGACTGCTTCAAGTACCGCGGCAAGATCGGGCTCGACGCGGCGCTGGAGGCGCTGCGCGATGCCTGGCGTGCGCGCCGCTTCACGATGGAGGAGATGGACCGCTTTGCCGCGATCTGCCGCGTGCAGCGGGTGATGCGGCCCTATCTCGAGGCGCTGGTCGGATGAACGCCGCGCCCACCGCTCGCAGCGGGCTGGCGCAGTCGGTGCAGACGCGGCTTGCGCGTCATGCGCGGGACATGGGTGTCGATCCGAACCTGGTGCTGACGCGCTATGCGGCGGAGCGATTCCTGTACCGACTGTCGCGCTCGGAGCATGCGGGTCGCTTCGTGCTCAAGGGGGCGTTGCTGCTGCTGGCCTGGCTGGGCGAAACGCTGCGCCCGACACGTGACGCTGATCTCCTGGGTTTCGGCGATCTGGGTGGCGAGGATCTGGGGCGCATCGTGCGCGAGATCTGCGCCACGGACGTGGAGCCGGACGCCGTCGTGTTCGACGTCGGCTCCATCGTTGTCGAGCCGATCCGTGTCGAAGACGCCTACGGTGGGCGCAGGGTCGTGCTGGTCGCGCATGTCGGTGCCGCGCGCTTGCGCGTCCAAGTGGACATCGGCATCGGCGACGCCGTGATACCCGGGCCGGAATGGCTGGAGTACCCGACCCTGCTCGACCTGCCGCGGCCGCGTCTGCGCGCCTATCCGCGCGAGGCGGTCGTGGCCGAGAAGCTGCACGCCATCACCCTGCTCGGGCTGCGCAACAGCCGGCTGAAGGACTACTTCGACCTGCGAGCGCTGGTGCGCGAAGGCGCGCTCGACACCGCCCGCCTGCCCGAAGCGATCGCCGCCACCTTCGCGCGCCGCCGGACAGCGCTGCCGGCCACCGTGCCGGAGGGGCTTACCGACGCGTTCTCGTTCGATCGCGACAAGAGCGCGCAGTGGGCCGCCTTCCTGCGCAAGAATCGCCTCGACGGGCCGGTGTTGTCTGAAGTCGTCGCCGAGCTTCGTGCCTTTGCCGCTGGCCCGTTGGCCGCCGCGCGCGATCTGGCGGTCAAGTCATGAGCAGCTTCGACGAATCCATCGTCGAACAGGCGGCGCTGGCGTGGTTGGCCGATGTCGGCTGGGCGGTACGCAACGGCGCCGAGATCGCCCCCGGTGAGGCGGCGGCCGAGCGCGACGACTACGGGCAGGTGGTCCTGGCGCAGCGGCTGCGCGATGCGCTCGGCCAACTCAACCCGGTGCTGCCGGCCGATGCGCTCGATGACGCTTGCCGCAAGCTCACCCGCCCCGAAGGCGCGGAGCTCATGGTCCACAATCGCTCCCTGCACCGCCTGCTGGTGGATGGCGTGACAGTCGAGTACCGCGACGCAAGCGGCAGCATTCGCGGTGCGCAGGCGCGCGTGATCGACTTCGATAACCCGGCGCGCAACGACTGGCTGGCGGTGAACCAGTTCAGCGTGGTGGAGAACAAGCACTCGCGACGGCCCGATGTGGTGCTTTTCATCAACGGCCTGCCGCTGGCGGTTCTGGAGCTGAAGAACGCTGCCGCTGAGAACGCCACGATCTGGAGCGCCTTCCAGCAGTTGCAGACCTACCAGGCCGAGGTGCCGACGCTGTTCGCGCCGAACGCACTGCTCGCCGTTTCCGATGGATCGAATGCGCGCGTCGGAACGCTCGGCGCCGGACGCGAGTGGTTCAAGCCCTGGCGCACCGTCGCGGGCGACACGCTGGCCGGCGTGCACATGCCCGAGTTGCAGGTGGTGATCGAGGGCCTGTGCGCGCCGCGGCGCTTTCTCGATCTGCTGCGCGACTTCATCGTGTTCGAGGACGACGGCGGCCGCATCGTCAAGAAGATGGCCGGCTACCACCAGTTCCACGCGGTGCAGGTGGCGGTGGGCGAAACCCTGCGC
>JBIIZX010000528.1:0-2555 GCA_044346055.1 Burkholderiaceae bacterium
TTCACCGGCCGCGCCACCCGTGCACATGGCCCCGCCCGCACGCGTGGCGCCACCCCTACAAGTTCCGCCGCCACATTCAGCGCCGCCGGCCATGCGCGAGGGCGGCGGACCCAAGGTGGGCGCGCCGCGCGATGACGGTGCGGCACGTGCCTGGGGCGGCGGTGGCAAGGTCATGCGTGACTAGACGAGCGCAGCCGAAAGGCTGAACGGCGGCGACGGGCGCCGACATCCGCGTGCCCGGCAAACGTGCTGAACAATCGCCACAGTGGGCGTCATGGCGAGCTTCATGGCAAGCTTCATGGCAAGCGTTACGGCGAACGATCTAACCGCCTTGTCACATGCATGTTCGGAGTGACATGAAACTCGCCTATTGAAGCAGGCCGGCGCCGACGAGTGTGCTTAAATGCCTTCGCTTCGCCAGTCGCCTCGTGATCGCTGGCGCGCAGCGGTCTCCTTGGGAGAGTTCCATGTCCTTGCGTCGCTCGTTTGCATCGCTAGCGGCCCTGCTGGTCGCAGGCGCCTCGACCGTCCTGCTGAGCGGTTGTGCCGCCTCGGGTAGCTCAAGCGAGCCGACCGGGCCGTCGACCTCCGCCACCACCCCCGCTGCCGCTGCCAAGTCTGCCGCCCCCGCAGCGCGCTCGGCCAAGGCCGGGCCACTGGAAGTCGTGTCGGCCCAGTTCGGCGTGTTTGGCGCCGACCCATCCGGCCGCCGCGTGCTGTTCGAAACCGACACGTTCCCCGCCATCACCGCCGCGCCCTACGGCTGGTACATCATCTTCAAGACCGACAAGCCAACGGTGGTGTGGCGCGAAGAGTTCGAGTTGCCGCAAGCGCCGCCGACCTGGGGCCCGGGCGAGGCTATGGGCATCTTCACCATCTCGCCGGACCGCAAGACCGCGGTGACCGAGCGCATCGTGCCCACGCGTGTGGGCTTCATTGCCAACGAATGGCGCTACGCGCCCGGTGACCCGATCGGCAAGCACGCCATGCGCGTGTACATCGACGGCCAGCTGGTCAAAGACTTCCGCTTTGCCATCGAGGACGGCCCCGGCACGCAAGAGGGCGATCCGCACCAAGGTATGCGGCGCGGGCCTGGACGCGGTCCGTCGACCTGAGCGAGGCCTGATCGACAACTGAGCGAGACGCGTGTGCCGAACGCCCCGGCCGACGCGGGCCAAGGGCGAGGCGTGCTCCGAGCGTTCAGCGCAATCAGGGCACCGGCCGGTCTCGCGAGGGCATGCGATACATCCAGATCGCCATGCCAATGCCAAAGAGCGTCAGCAGCACTTGCAACCAGAAGATCGGCACGAAAAAGACGATCGAGATGCCGAGCGTCAGGCTCATCATCGCAATCGCCGTGAGCTTGGTGCGGTAGGGAATCGAGCGGTGGCGCCGCCACTCCAGGATCAGCGGACCAAACGTGCGGTTGGCCAGCAGCCAATCGTAGAAACGCCGCGAGCCGCGCGCGTAGCAGGCGGCTGAAAGCAGCAAAAACGGCGTGGTGGGCAGCAGCGGCAGGAAGATGCCGAGAACGCCAAGCGCCACGCACACACTGCCCGCGGCGATGAAGAACCAACGCAGCAGCGGTGAAGCAAGCGGTCGAACCACTTCTGGCTCAGCCCCATGGCCGCCCCCTGCGATCAGCGACGCATCATCGGAAAGCGGTGCAGGTCCAGGCGGCGCACTCAATCAAAGGTCCACAGACAAGCCACGACCGAAGTCTATGCGTACGACCCCGGCGCACCTCACCGATCCGCTCTCCGCTCTCCGCTCACTGATCACCAATCACCGATCAACGGGAGCCGGTGAAAAAATCTACTGCGCGACCCGATCTCGCGCCTGCGCTGCCCCCCGCGTCAGAGGAAACAATTCGAGCACGGCCCCATTCAGTCGATCTCATCGTCTCGGGCGATGCCGGACTGCTGATCCTCAAGCAGTTCCACGGCATGCCCTTCGTCACGCCTTATGAGGCCGTTACGCGCAGCGCCGTCTGACCAGGCAAAAGGCAAGACCTGGTACCGAAGTTCGACGGTACCGAAGTTCGGGTACCAAAGTTCGTCTCTTATCGCCCGGGCTTTGCTACGGCGTCTGAGAGGCTTGAAGAAGGACTCTCACGTATAGATCCAAGCTGTTCGCCGATGGGTTCTCAACAAATTTGTATACCCGAGCTATTGGAAACAGCTCCTTGTCACCGGAACGCAACGCCAAGGAGCTGTCTTCCGAAGCGCACCAGCTTCCACCGAGCCGGCTCCGAAGAATTTCCCCCAAATACGCGCCAACCATGAACGCAGCACCACGTAGCGCGGTTTCGTCTCCAGCGTCCTTCACGGCCAAAATGACAGACTCAAGATCTGGAACGGACACCGGATCAAACGTGAGTGTGATGTCCATCCCTGCGACCGTTTTCTCAAGGTGCCTGCAAGCCTCCAAGATCCTGCCACTAACGTCACCAGCGCCGTTCACATTCATAGTCCTGGTCGAGCACGAATTAGGAAGCTTCCAGAGCCAAAGTCGTATGGGTGGAAGAAGCCTGTTCTTGGATTTAAGATCGTCAC
>JBIIZX010000529.1:0-2551 GCA_044346055.1 Burkholderiaceae bacterium
CATCGGCGATCCTCGGTTGTCTGCAGGCCTCGTTCTCCTCTGACAACGCGCGTAAGCACGTGGCCGCTGACCTCATACTGGTGAAATATCCGGGTTAGATTCAATTCGGGTCAGGCGCGACAACGCGGTCTTTGATCAGGCCGAACCCTCGGCAATCAAGGGAGCGCACCATGCTTCAACAAGGCCTCGTTGTCTTTGCCAAGAACAAGAAGCGCGTCTCCGCCTTCTACCAACAGGCGCTGGGTCTGGCCGCGATCGAATCGGAGACCTCGCACGATCTTTTGCGCGGGCATGGCTACGAGGTCGTTGTCCACACGATTCCGCGGAAGTACGCCGCTGCGATCACGATCTCGAAGCCGCCGCAGCCGCGTGAGGACACGCCGTTGAAGCCAACATTTGTCGTGAGCAGCCTGGCGCAGGTTCGACAGGCTGCCGAGGCCACGGGTGGATATCTGAAGCCGGAGGCGGGTGCGTGGCACTTCCGCGGTCACGTCGTACTCGACGGTTGGGACCCCGAGGGCAACGTCGTTCAGTTCAAGCAGGCGGAGTAGGGACTCGGTTGCCTGTTCGAGAGGCCATCATGGTGCCACGTGTCGACTGAAAGAGTCGACACAGGTCTCACTCTTCGACCGCAGCCTTGCTGCCGCGTCCGCGCGCGACCTTGGTCACCTGCTTGATCCGGCGCAGGGAGCGCACCACGCGCGCCAGGTGCTGGCGATCGCGCACTTGCACCTTGAAGTGGATCAGCGCGAGCTCCGAGCCGTCGTCATCCACGCGCACGTTCAGGATGTTCGATTCGGTTTCCGAGATCGCCACCGCCACGCGCCCGAGCACGCCGCGCTCGTTCAGCGCCGAGACCTCGAGCGTCACCGAGAAGCTGCCGCTCATTTCCTCGGCCCACTGCAGGTCGAGCCAGCGTTCAGGGTCTGCCTTGCGCGCGCGTTGCGCGTTGGTGCAATCGGCCTGGTGCACGGCCAGGCCCTGGTCCTTGCGCATGTGGCCGACGATGGCATCGCCCGGAATCGGGCTGCAGCAGTTGGCCATCGACAGCGCCATACCCTCGGTGCCGCGAATCACCACTGGCGCGGCCTGCGCAAACGCAAGGCGCGATTTGTCGCTGACGGTATCGCCTGCCTCGCCATTGATCGGCAGCATCAGCTGGCGTGCCACCACCGCTGCCAGACGTCGACCCAGCCCGATATCGGCCAGCACTTCGCCGCGGTCCTTGGCCTGCGCACCCTTGACCAGGTTGTCCCAGCGCGCTGCCGGCACATCGGTCAGGTGAAACTCCAGTTGCCCCGCTGACTGCGCCAGCAGGCGCTCACCGAGCTCGATCGACTCTTCGCGCTTCATGGTGCGCAAGAAGTGGCGGATCTCGGCGCGCGCGCGGCCGGTGCGCACGAAGGCGAGCCAGCTCGGGTTGGGGCGGGCGACGGGGCCGGTCACGATCTCGACCACGTCGCCATTGCGCAGCTCGGTGCGCAGCGGCTGGATCTCGCTGTTGATGCGCGCGGCCACGCACTTGTTGCCGACGTCGGTGTGGATCGAATACGCAAAGTCGACTGCGGTGGCGCCGCGCGGCAGCGAGGCGATCTTGCCCTTGGGCGTGAAGACGTAGACCTTGTCCGGAAACAGATCGACCTTGATGTTTTCCATCAGCTCGGTCGAATCGCCCGTCTGGTTCTGGATCTCCAGCAGCGACAGCAGCCAGGCGTGCGTGCGCGACTGCAGCTCGGAGAGCGACGTGTCGTCTTCCTTGTACAACCAGTGCGCCGCCACGCCGCTTTCGGCCACATGGTTCATTTCCTTGGTGCGGATCTGGAACTCCACGGGCGTGCCGTAGGGGCCAATGAGTGTCGTGTGCAGCGACTGGTAGCCATTGACCTTGGGGATAGCGATGTAGTCCTTGAAGCGGCCGGGCACGGGCTTGTAGAGCGAGTGCAGCGCACCAAGCGCGAGATAGCACTCGGCGCGGGTGGCCACCACGATTCGAAAGCCGTAGATATCGAGCACCTCTGAGAACGACAGGCGCTTTTCCTCCATCTTGCGGTAGATGCCGTAGATAGTCTTCTCGCGGCCGTGCACTTCGACCTTCAGCTTGGCCTGGGTGAGTGCTTTGCGCACGGCCTCCAGGATCTTGCCGAGTACTTCGCGCCGGTTGCCGCGCGCCGACAGCACCGCACGGTGCAACGTGCGAAAGCGCAGCGGATACAGCCGTGCAAAGGACTGGTCCTGCAACTCGCGATAGAGCGCGTTCAGGCCGAGGCGGTGCGCAATCGGTGCGTAGATGTCGAGCGTCTCGCGCGCGATACGGCGCTGCTTGTCCGGCGCCATCGACTCGAGCGTGCGCACGTTGTGTAGGCGATCGGCCAGCTTGATGAGGATGACGCGCACATCGCGCGCCATGGCCAGCAGCATCTTGCGAAAGCTCTCGGCCTGCTGCTGTTCGGTTGAATCGAAGCGCAGGCGGTCGAGCTTGGATACGCCGTCGACCAACTCGGCGACGGTCGGGCCAAAGCGCTCGACCAGCTCCTGCTTCGACAGGCCTGAG
>JBIIZX010000107.1:0-8650 GCA_044346055.1 Burkholderiaceae bacterium
GTACACTTTGGCATCGGCGATCCTCGGTTGTCTGCAGGCCTCGTTCTCCTCTGACAACGCGCGTAAGCACGTGGCCGCTGACCTCATACTGGTGAAATATCCGGGCTAGGTCGCTGCAACTAATCCGGCACGGCGCGGTTAAAAGCCGTTGTGTCCAACGCGTCTTTCGCCCGCAACACCTCGCAAAAACACTACAAGGAGATCGAGGATGGCATCCAAGGCATCGAAGTCATTGCACGGCGCAACGCGGCGCAAGCTCATCCTGCTGGGCACCGCCACCGCGGCCGGCACCCTGTTCGCCGCCGGTCTTGCACGCGCCCAGATGCGGGCCTGCGCAGCGCCCTGAAGTACCAGGATCAACCCAAAGGCCCGCAGCGTTGCGACAACTGCATGCACTGGGTGCCCGGTGCGAGCCCCACGGCCAAGGGTGGCTGCAAGGTGATCCCGGGCGACAAGGAGATCTCACCGCAAGGCTGGTGCACGGCCTGGGCTGCCACGGCCGCCAAGAAGTAGGCGCAGCGGCAGGGGCGGCGCACGGTCTCCAGGGGCGGCGCGTCGCCGGTCGTTGCGACGTGCCTCACGCCCTGCGCCGCCTTGCCGCCGCCGATTTTCCGCTCGCGCGGCGGTATGATATCAAGAGCGCATGGCCTTCGAACCGATCCTCGTGCACGGGCCTGGGACGCCTGCCGCGCCGCTCGTTCTCGACTCTCCGCACTCAGGCTTCCAGTTTCCGGGCGACTTCGACGCCGTCGTCAGCGAGTTCGAGCTGCGCGATGGCGAAGACTGCTTTGTCGACGAGTTGTACATGCCGGCGACCGAGCTGGGCGTGCCACTTCTAGCCGCACAGTTTCCGCGCACCTATCTTGATCCCAACCGACACGCCGGCGACGTGGACCTGGAGCTTGTTGAAGGTGGGCGCTGGCCGTACGAGCATGTGCCCAGCGGCAAGCACCGCATCGGCAAGGCGCTTATCTGGCGCACGCTCGATGATGGGCGCCCCATCTACGGACGCAAGCTCAAGGTCGAGGAGATCGTGACGCGCATTGCGCGCTTTCACGTGCCGTACCACCAGGCGCTGGTGCGACTGCTCGATGACGCGCAGGCGCAATTTGGCGCGGTGTTCCATATCAACTGCCACTCGATGCCCGGGGTGGGCGGCAAGATGGGCGAAGGCGGCGCCGGCCGCGTGCGGGCGGACTTCGTGCTGGGCGACCGCGACGGCAGCACCTGTGCGCCGGAGTTCACTGCGCACGTGACGCGGGTGCTGAGCGGCATGGGCTACACGGTGGCGATCAACGATCCATATAAGGGCGTGGAACTGGTGCGCGCGTACTCGGACCCGGCGCGTGGCCGCCACAGCCTGCAGGTGGAGATCAACAAGCGGCTGTACATGGATGAGGCCGCGCGCAGCAAGCACGAGGGCTTTGCGCGGCTGCAACGCGATCTCATGGCGCTGGTACGAAGCGTGGCCGCGTTCGCGGCGGCACGTTCGGCCTGAACGGTCCGGTACTGCCAGCGCGCGCTTGCTTCAGTCGGGCGGCTGCCACCGTACCGCGTCGCCCACCCCGATCGCTCCACCCACGGCCACGCGCGCTGTCATTCCGCCGTGGCCGCGCATCGCCGCGTAGGCGCCTGGCCCGATCGACTCTTCCATGCGCGAGCACGGCGCGCAGTGGCCAACGATCTCGAGCACGGCCTCGCCCACGCGCACGCGCTGGTTGCGCAGTGCCAGCAGATTGATGCCGGAGATCACGAGGTTGCGGCGCAAATCGAGTGCATCCACGGCATACACCTGCGCCAGCTGCGCGATGACGGGCAGGTGCTCGTGCTGGATCAGCGTGACCTGCCGAGTCGACAGCTCGGTTTCGCCTTGCACTCCTAGCCGATCATCGGCCAAGCCGACAGCCGCCAGGGCCATCGTCGACTGCACCTCGCGCGCGCGCTCGCGCGGCCGCCCACGCACCACGATGCGCTCGACCCGGCCAACCAGATGGGCGGGCGGCGTTGCCAAGTTGCGGATGGATTTCATCGACCGGTTATGGATGCCGCGCAACTGTTGTCGCGTGAGGTGACTCTGCAGTTGCTGAAGCTGGCGCAAGCCGCCGCCTCGGCCGGCGCGCCTTGACCGAGCCTCACAGCCCCTCGCGCCACTCTGCGTTGAACACGCGCCAGGTTCCGCGCTCGCGCCGCCACGCCGAGGTGAACTCCCACACCTGGCCGCGCTCTGGCAACAGACCGCTGCCGCCAGTGGCCACCACGCGAATGCGCACGTTGGCCGCGTCGGTGCCGAGCAGATTGATGTCGGTCACCACCGCCGCCAGCGTGATCTTCTCGTTGCGCAACATGGCGCCAGCCAGCAGGCGGCGCGCATCGTCGCGGCCGAAGGCGCCGGATTCGCGCGTGAAGTCAGATGAGACGTGTTCGAGAAAATCGGCGGCGCGCTTATCCTCGATCGCGCGCGCCATCTTGGTCACCGTCTCGCGCAGTTCGCGCTCGGGGTCGCTGCGGGCGCAGCCCGCCAGGACCCCGCCCAGCATGACGCAGCCGCTTCCGAGCAGCACCGCGCGCCGCACGGGCCGAACGTCAGCCATGGTGCAATCCCAGCGCGGTAAGTTGCTGGCGCACCTGCGTGAGCCCAACAACCTGATAGGCCTGCATGCCGGCCGCAGCTGCGGCGGCGACATTGGGCGCGAGATCGTCGAAGTACAGAACCTCATGGGGCGCGGCGTCGAGCCGCCGCAGGGCGAGCGCAAAGATCTCCGCTTGCGGCTTGCGCAGTTGCAACTCGTGCGAGGCCAGTGCAACTTCAAACTCGGCGCGCACGCCCAGCCCGACCTCGCAGTGCCAATGCGCCGCGTTGGTATTGGACAGGCAGGCCAGGCGCGCCTGCGGGCGCAGGCCAGCGAGCAGTGCGGGCACGCCGTCATAGAAGCCGCGCAGCCAGGCCACATAACGCGCGAGCATCTCGTCCGGCGGCAGCGCAACGCCCCAGTGATCGGCAAACTCGCGCGCAAACTCAAGCGGGCTGGTCGCACCGCGCTCAAAGCGGTCGGTGGCGGTGCAACGCTGCCAGCGTTGCGCATAGCTGTCAGGCGAATGCTGGGCAGCCGCGGGCAATAGCGCCCGCAGTGCCTGCGGACCAGTCCAGTCGACCAGCACGCCGCCGAGATCGAACAGGATCCAGGAGACCTTCATTGCAGCGCCCGATTACGAAGCGGACCGTCAGTTATCGCAGCCATTGCAGGATACCGACCAACATTCCGTAGATCGCCAAAGGAATTCCTACGAACGCGAGTGCCGCACGGAGTCCCGATTGACCGCGATGCGCCCGCAGGAAGTAAGCGAGCGCGGCGCCGACGATCGCCGCAAGCCACGCCGCCTTCAACCAGGTTGTGCCGATGGCGACGCCAACAGCCAACAACAGCGCGCTCATGCTGACGACGTAACGTCGCGCAGCCAGCCCTTGGGCAATGAACCAAGCCGCCAGCCATTCGCCGAACGAGTGCGCCTGCGGCTCGTGCGCAGCCGATCCGCGCTCGCGCCCCTGCAATCGCAGGAAGTGCTCCACGACCATAGCGAGCATGACGGGCCCGAGAATGACAGCGCCGACCTCGTACTTGCTGCCTCCCCTGAAGCCGACGAACAGACCCAGGGGCACGGAGATCAGAAGGGCCACCCTCACCCAGGGCGTGACGCGCTGGTCCGGCTGACTGCCGGAAAACGGATCGTCGTCGTTTTCATTCTTCATGCTTCGCTGTTCCACTTGCCGCTCAACCACCGTCTCGTCCCGTCGCAGACGACCCGACGGCTGCACTACCCCAGGTTGGGCGCCAGCCACCGCTCCAACTCGCCCCACTCACCGTCTCGCGCTTGCGGGCGGCAAGATCCTTGAGCTGATCACGGCCGATGCGCTCCACGTTGAAGTACTCGGCCCGCGGATGCGCCAGATAAAGGCCGCTCACGGATCCATCAAGCACGGACTGTCTGCTCTGCTGGCGCACCTGGTCACGCGAACGAGGCAATCCGCTCGCGGCATATCTCAATCGTTCGGGTCACGGCAGCCTCTCCGGACGGTCCGTAACCGGCAAGCGTGGGTAACGTGATCGCGGCAACGGCAGCCCGCATCCGCTCCAGAACGTCGTCGATAGCGGCATTGGCGTCCGATGCCCTAAGGCCGGCTACCGCAGAGACCGCGAGGAAATCGGCACGCTTGAGCCGTTCGTCCTTGCCGTTGAGCTTCAGGGCCATGCGGTCATGTTCGAGTCGGGGAAAGACGCGCGTGGTCAGCGAGTCGTAGACGGGCGCGAGGCGAACGCTGCGAAAGACCGGGCCGCCGGGTTGGGCGATCTTCAAAACAGCCATGTTCTTCAGGTGCATGTCGCCGTCGGCGATGAGCCAGGCGAACACGATGCGCTGCATGAGCATCAGCAGATCTTCTTCGGGTGATGTGGACAACCCTCTCAAGGCGCGCGCCACACGCTCGATGGTGCCATCGTACTTGGCCTGCGGCGAGAGATCGAGCACCGAGCAAAGGTCTTCCATCGCCAGCAGGCGGTGGTCTTCTGCGCCTTGGCGAATGTCGAACCGCTCGACCACAAGCGCCGGAGGCATGCCGTCAGGCATCGCGATCAGCGCGGTTGCCGGGACTGTGAACCCGGCTGCCCGTGCAAGGTCAAGGCCGATCCACTCGACCAGCGGCAGGGCCTCGAATCCACTGACCCCCGCAGGCTTGAGGATGTGGGTGAACGGCGTACCAACGCTCGGAGTGAGCCTGCCGTCCGGATCGAGCGTCATCGGTGCCTTGATCTGCACGCCGGACAGGCGCGGCGTATCGGCACGTTCGTAGATCGCGGCGAGGTTGCGCTCAAAGTCCTGCTCCATCGCGCTGCGACCAGGCCCGGCATAGGTGCCAGTAAACGCAGCCGCCGCTGTATAGGCAGCGAGCGGCGTTGTGAGGAGATCGAGCGGCAGGGCGGCAAGTTCATCTGCATGCTCGGTGATCGTGATGTTGGACAGGTAGCGCCTGCCCGAGCGGAGCATGGCCCGTTCGTCGCGGTCGTGCAGAACGCTCTCCAGCCAGCCTTCCGGCAGCAAAGAGACCACGAAGGGCGGCAACCTGCCAGGCATCGTTTGGCGAATGACTGGCGGCATGGGCACGCCGCTGTCGACCTGCGACCACCGCCATTCAAAGCCGTCATGAACGAGGGTGCCGATATGCTGCCCGTGCCACGCCACAGTCAAGGTGAACGCGGCCTCATTGCGCACGGCCCCAATCGAAGGTCCGCGCAGCAGGAACCGCTCGGCCCCCTCGCCCTCGCGATACCAGTCGTTTTCGCGGGCCAGCGCCCAGATGGCGTCGGCTGCAGCCTTCGCGCCGCCGTACTCCTCCACAAGACGGGCGGCGATGGCTTCGCGCGTGGCTGCATCAATGGACGCGGCGTTTTAGCTGCGCAGACGAAAGGCTTCAAGGAACCGCTGACGGATCGAGGAGACCTTGACGTTGAACTCGCCCAGGCTGTCGGCAACGGTGGCGGTAGCGAGTGAGGGCTTGGCCGGAGCTTTGTTCTGCACGATCTCCAGTGCCCGCAGGCGCATGCGCTGCACGCGCGGCCCGGTCAGGTCAGGTAAAGGCGTCCGTCGCGGGTCGGCCCCAGCAGAACTGCGCTGGCCGCCGACAGGTAGGCATTGGGATAGAGGTAGCGGCCTATGCGGACGGCATGAGCGAGGACGGTTTGATTGATGTCGTCGGCGGCATCGACATAGATGCCCCGCATCAACTGGACGAGCTTGCCCGTCCCAGCCAGATAGTGGCTGCGGGTCTTGTCAATGGTCTCGCCGACGAGATGAAGAGGCATCGTTCTGACTTTCTCGTTTTTCAAACACGCGAACGTTAGAACAATACAGCAGCCGAGCAAGAAAAGGCTAACTTTGCCGTATTTCAGCTACGCGAAAGTGATGCGGACAACGACTACGTCGACCCCAGATCAAATGAAGCCACCGTTCGAGCTCGCTCACCGCCTCGCGCTTGCGCCTAGCCAGGTTTTGGCCATGTCTTCGCGTTGGTCGCGGCCGCCTGGCCGACGTTGAAGTACTTGGCCTGCAGGTGGGCGAGGTCGAAACCGGTGACTCCGGAAATGCCACGCTGCTTTTCGATCTCCGCCCAGTCGGAAGTCGCATGACAGACGGCCACTCAGCATCTCAGTCAATTCCGCTCACGCCACGCTTCTGCAGCCTATCAACAAGGCTCTCAAGCCCCTCTGCTTGTACCCGTCGAAGCGCAACTACACAGCGCTTCCACTCCTCGGCTTCGCCTCCCTCACCTTGCGTGCCTGGATCCGGAGCGAAGTTCAGGTAGGCGTTCAACCACCGAACCGCGTCCGCCGGCGCTTCCAGCAGGAGACTGTCGCGGACTTCCGCGAGAAATCCCCAAGCCGAATTCGTGGCGCCAGGCAAGGGAACTGCTCGCAGCGCAAGGCCGACCGCAAGTGAGAAACGCGATGAACATGCCGGAAGGAACCGCCACCAAATGAACAGCTCTTCATCGTCGACACCGGAGGCCTCTGCAAGCCGCTTCTCCCACGCGGGAAACATTGTCTTATCAAGAAACGCCACTCGCTGATCGCCAGCGGCGGCACCGAGTTGCAGGCGCGTCACGCTCAGAAGTTCGCGTCGCGTTTGGCGAGGGCCGCGCAACACGAATGCTTCGAAGTGGACGCGACTCGTCTCTTCTATCCAAAGCACGTTTGCCACGAGCCAGCCCAATTGTTTCAAGCAGTCATCGTCGAATCCGGAGCTGTGATCCAGCAGAACGAGGTAGGTGGCGTCGAAGCGGCCGGCGAATGCCCGGGCGGGTCCGCCGGCATGAAGAAAGCCCGACCAGACGACCTGGGCAGCCTCACCTTGCTTCCAGTCGAACAGCGGCAGCAGATGATCTCGGGTCCAGCTTGCATCCAAGTCCTCCAGCATTGAAAGCGACCGTCCAAGGAGGCAGTGTCCGTACCGCGCTCCCACACCACGCGTTCCGAGGACTATTTCGAAGGCTGCGCGAGCGTGCGGTTCGATCTCCAGCGACTCTCCCGCCTGATGACGTTGATGTGCGTGCCGGCGTGCGAGCGCCAGATAGGCATCGATCAGATAGCCGACCGGGTGATTGATGGCTCGCTGTACCCACTCCACGGCCTTCTGGACAGCGCGGTCGTAGTCAAACGTCTCGCAGACGACCAGTAACTTGAGCGCGACCGGATGCCAAACATCGACCGTTTCCAGCGTTCTTTCAGCAATCGCCCGAATCACCCAGGCCAGGCCCACCCAGAGCTCCGGAGCCGGGCGTGCCTCGATCCACGGTGCAAAGTCCGCCGCACAGCGAGCCGCATTGAGCATGTCTTGATCGGCCGGGGTCTCAAGGGCAGCGCGGAGAGCATTCCAAATGCGCCCCATTGCGCGAGCATCGGGCGGCGCGTTGTAAGACATTTCACTGATGAAGGCTTTGCGCCACGACTCATCAGTCAGAAGCACATGCGCAACGCTCGTGATTCGAACCCGCCCGTTCGGGTCGGAGTTCAGGTCGCATGCGGTCAGTAATGCGGCTGCTTCAGACGCGGGCATGCCCTTCACTTCGATCACACCGTCGTGGTCTGAGTAGAAGTGGGCCGCCCAGGCGGCTGCCGACCGCTGCGCAAGCTCCGCTGTGGTTCCCCCAAAGCGTTGTTGCAGCTCGGCAAGCGTAGCCTGCGACGCTTCGCTGAGATCAATTTGCTGCAGATTCTCCAGTAGCTCAAGACGACGGCGCGTGACGAATTCGTCATGACGTTCATCGTCGAGCTGAGGACTGGGTTGGTGCGAGCGCAACTCTTCTTCAATCTGCGCCCGGAGGTGATCCGAGTGCCGGTGCAGCACCGCCAGCAAGTTCATCGCTTCCGGCAGAGACCGCGACCGCCAAAGCGGCTCACGCGGGCCGAACAGGAATTCAACAGCCGGCTTGCTGTCGGCATCGAATCCGGCGTCGATGCCGCTCACCCATGCGTACAGCACCAAGCGCTCGAAGAGTTCATCATCCGCCCAGTCTTGCCAACGGTCGGCGGCGCGCATCGCGATAGCTGCGTCGGCTTTGAGCAGGGCATCCCACGTCTCGACCAACAGATCAGCGAGGTCGTCGCTGAAGCCGTGAGTCCACTTTCGGTTGGGATCTCTTGCTATCCGAGCCCGCCACAGAAGCGTTGAATCCCAAGCTTCACCGAAACGTGCCTCTGACATCCGGCTCTGGCGCAAGCGCATAGCGAGTTCGGCAACCACCTTGCTACCAAGCTCGCCGATCCGCGGAAGAAATACTTTTCGCAGCAATTTCCGCGGGGCGAACAGACCCGTCGGCCGCCCTACCGTCCACTCCAGGCTCCGCTTGCTGTCGGTACGAGTGGCCCCCTCATTGGCATCCGCTTGCTCGAAATCGAACGGAATGCGGACTCGCGGCGTGGCAGTGGGCGTGAGCAATAGGCCAAGGAGCCAAATGGCGTCCGCTTCGAATCCGTCTTCAACCAGAGTTCGGACCATCCTCCCGATACCGTGAAACTCGAGCGCCGCTTCGTGCACGCCTCGTTCCAGTGAGGGGCGAAAGAGCTCCAGCGCCTCGCGGAGTCGGTCGCCTCTCAGGGGT
>JBIIZX010000108.1:0-8640 GCA_044346055.1 Burkholderiaceae bacterium
ACCTATATGCGCTCGGTGGCGCCGGCAGTACTGCTCGCCTGCATCGGCAGCTACGTGCCGGCGGCCAGCGCACGGCTGGGGCCGGTTGATCGCATCCTCACCCGCATTGGCGCCGCCGATGACCTGGCGCGCGGCGCCTCGACCTTTATGGTCGAGATGACCGAAGCCGCCGCCATCCTCAACCATGCAACCGAGCACAGCCTGGTGCTGATGGACGAGATCGGCCGTGGCACCTCGACCTTCGACGGCCTGGCGCTCGCCGGCAGCATCGCGCGCGAGCTGGCGGAAAGGAACCGCTGCATGACTCTGTTTGCCACGCACTACTTCGAACTTACGCAGCTGACGGACACGCTGCCCGAGGTCGCCAACGTGCACGTGGCCGCCACCGAGAGCCGCGGCAAGGTTGTGTTCCTGCACGAGGTGCGTGAGGGCCCTGCGAGCAAGAGCTACGGCCTGGCGGTGGCGCAGCTCGCCGGCGTAAGCGCCAGTGTGGTCAAGCGCGCCCGCGCGCTGCTCACGCAGCTCGAAGAGCGCGCCGCCGGCACCCGCCCGCAGCTAGATCTCTTTGCCACTGCTGCCGCGCCAACGGCGGCGCAGGTTGAAGAGCACGACAAGCTACGCGACCGCCTCGCGCAGCTTGATGTTGACGCATTGGCCCCGCGCGAGGCGCTGCAGCTGCTCTACGAGCTCAAGGCATTGGCGCAGGATTAGGCTGACGCGCTGCTTCGCGATCGAGCCATTCTGCGGGGTCGAATTGAGCGTGGCTCGCTCGATCGCCACGCTTCAGGCGCTCTTGACCGCGTCGTGCATGTCCTTTTTCACATCGCCGCACTTGGCCTGGGCCTTGCCGAGCATCTTCTCGGTGTTGCCTTTCACTTCCAGTTTCTCGTTGCCCAACAGCTTGCCGGCGGCTGCCTTGATCGTCCCTTTGACTTCCTTGACTCGGCCCTTGACTTGGTCTTTATTGATGCTCATGGCTTCTCCCAGATGACGTATGCCGGTAAGCGACCGGCCCACCGAAATTCTTGCTCGACGTGGCGCTGAGACTTTGAAGCCCGTTCGGCCTCACTTTGTTAGCCGAACGACTCAGGGCCTCATTCGCCAATAGGTGCAGTGTCCGCCGAGCACTGGGCGCCGTCTGTGCGGCGGCGAACACGGGCGCAACACCGCCGGCCGTACGTTTGACAGCGCACTGACAAGCGGCACATGGGAGTCGATGCTTGTCAGTTCTGGAACTCGCAAGCAGGAGACGATATGAAAGGATTCGTGCAAGACATCGAAGGCCTGGCGACTCGGAACGACGAGTTCCGCAAGGTGCTGTATACGGCGAAGAGCTGCCAGTTGGTGTTGATGTCACTGCAGCCCCAGGAGGAAATCGGCGCTGAGGTCCACAAGCTCGACCAGTTTTTCCGCGTCGAGGAAGGCAGCGGCCAAGCGGTTCTCGACGGGGTGAAGACAGCGATCCGCGCAGGGTTTGCAGTGCTGGTTCCGGCTGGTGCGCGGCATAACATCGTCAATACCGGCACCGAACCTTTGAAGCTCTACACCCTCTATGCACCCCCCAATCACCGCGACGGCGTCGTTCACCACACCCGTGCCGACGCAGAGGCCGACACAGAAGAGTTCGACGGCAAGACGACGGAGTAGGTGGTCCTGGCTGGCCCGCTCAACCTCGCGGCAGGCCGGCGTGACGCTCGCTGCACGGGGCCGACCAAGGGCGCCCACGGCGGCCTCTGGCGCGCCAAGCCGCCACTGGAGCTTCTTTGAAGTTCCCGTGCGGTAATCAACTCGTCATCAGCTGCGAACACGGCGGGCGCGCAGTGCCGCCTGCGTACGCAGCGCTGTTCTCGGGCCACAAGGCACTGCTCGACAGCCATCGCGGCTGGGACCCGGGCGCGCTGGAAGTTGGCCGCCAACTGGCTGCCGCGTTGGCCGTGCCGCTACATGCGGCCACCACGACGCGGCTGCTGGTCGACCTGAACCGCTCCATCGGTCATCGGCAGCTGTTCTCCGAGATCACGCGCGCCCTACCGCAGCAGCAGCGCCAGGACATTGTCGACCGCTACTACCGGCCGCACCGACGACGCGTCGAAGCCGAGATCGCGCGACTGATCGCATCGGGCCGGCGGGTGATTCACATTGCTTCGCACAGCTTCACCCCGACGCTCGACGATGTCGTTCGACAGGCCGATGTCGCGTGGCTGTATGACCCGCGGCGGCCCGGCGAGGTGGCTTTTGCGCGCGCGTGGCTGCAGGCCTTCGCACGACTGGCCCCCGAGCTGCACCTGCGAAGGAACTACCCGTACCGCGGACGCGCTGATGGCCTGACGGCAAAACTGCGCAAGCGCTTTGCTGACTCGGCCTATGTCGGCGTCGAACTCGAGGTCAATCAGAGCTTGTTCCAACAGGGCGGCGCGCCCTGGAGCACGCTGAAACGCAAACTGGTCGATTCGCTGCACAGCGTCGTGTCGGTCCAGCCGCAGCCTTGAGCACTCTCCTCTTTGCAGGGGCCGCGGCGACAGCGCGAATGCTGTGCCGTCGTTACCCCTGCCCTACCACTCCAACGGTGGCAATTCGTGGAAGACGTTACGGGTGCCTTCGAGCCACTGCCGGGTCAAAGCATTGAAGTAGACGTCGCCATCTTCGAACCTGCGCCTCATAGTCACTTGCAGACTGTCGCGCGCATAGCACAGGAGGTCGATGGGCATGCCCACCGACAGATTGCTGATCATGGTCGAGTCGTAGGACACCAGAACGCACTTCGTGGCGTCTTCCATGGTCGCGCTCGAAGTCACCGCCAGATCCAGAATCGGCTTGCCATATTTGGCTTCACCGGTCTGCAGGAAACACGTGTCGGTGTCCGCTTCGATGAAGTTTCCTTCAGCGTAGATACGGAACAGCCGCATGGCCTCACCGGCAATCTGCCCGCCGAGGATGAACGACGCATTGAACTTCAGGCCCCCCGATTCGAGCGACGGACCGTCGCGACGCTCGATGTCGCGCATTGCGTCGGACACGAGGTTGGCGACCTCGAACATCGAGTCCACGCTCCAAATGTGCGGCGGCTCAGCCACGGCGCGTTGACGCAGCAGATTGATGACGGTTTGCGTGGCCGCCAGGCCGCCGGAACTGAGCAGGACGAGCACACGGTCGCCGGGACGGT
Source organism: Burkholderiaceae bacterium (assembly GCA_044346055.1). Lineage (GTDB taxonomy): Bacteria > Pseudomonadota > Gammaproteobacteria > Burkholderiales > Burkholderiaceae_F > JALHMQ01. The sequence continues at coordinate 3,164 of JBIIZX010000108.1, forward strand.
CGAACACCGTCATCTTGCAGAACTTCGCATAGTTGTCCACGCCGGCATGCGTGCGAGAGTCACTGGCAAAGATCAGACCCGTTTCAAGCTTGACGCCAACGCAATAGGTCATTGCCTGCCCTTGTGCGCGCGCCAGATAGGACCGGAACACGTGCTCCGCATCAGACGACCGCCACTTCGTCGGTCCAAACCTTGAATCGTTGCAGCGCATTCGGACCGAAGGTGTTCGACAGTGCAACGTCGCAGGAATCACGACCCCGCGCAATGAGCACACGGCCGATGCGCGGTGTGTTGTTGCGTGCATCGAAGGTGTACCAGCGGTCACCGAGATAGGCCTCGAACCAGCCGGCAAAGTCCATCGGTCCGTAAGGCGGTTCGGTACCCATGTCGCCGAGGTATCCGGTGCAGTAGCGAGCTGGGATGTTCATGCAGCGGCACAACGTGATCGCCAGATGGGCATAGTCGCGGCAAACCCCGCGGCCTTCCTTGTAGGCTTCCGACGCCGTGCGCGTGCTCCTGGCGTGCGGATAGCCGAACTCGATATGCCGGTGCACGAAGTCGCAGATCGCCTGCACCCGTGCCCATCCGGTCGGCCCCTGGCCAAACTGGCGCCACGCGATGTCCGAAAGAAGATCCGTCTCGCAATAGCGGCTGCCCAGCAGATAGACCAGCGTGGACTCCGGCAGTCGCTCCACCGGGAGCTGCACGGCATCGGCAGCAACGACGTCAGGCACGCCGCTGTCATTGATCAGGGCATCGGTTCGCAGGACAAACCTGCCAGGCGGCGCGACAAGTCGGCTACACCAATTGCCGAACAGATCCCGATAGGCAGTGACCGCGACCGCCGGGCTCGTCACCAGGTAGTCGGGGTGGACCAGGTCGGACGCGCGCGAGTGGTGAACGCTGAGAGTGAGAATCATCGGCGTGAAATCGCGACACTCGTACTCCATCTCGAAGCCGACACGAATCTGCATGCAACCCATCCTCAGGTCTGAATCGGTCCGTCGCACGACGCATTGAAACGGTGACCGCCAGCACTTGCGTCACCCACACGTCGCTTCGATCACCAAAGTGCTTGCGCACGGTTCTTCTTCGGCGTGGCTGAATCGCCGCACGCAAGACCGGTGTGTGCTGACGGGCACACACCGACAAATCACGCCGCCACCGTCAGACGCGGCGCCCCTGCATGAGTCCAACCAGGAACACGATGACGGCAACAACCAACAGGTCGTGAATGAATCCACCGAGGGTATACGAGCTGACCAGCCCAAGAACCCACAGCACGAGCAGAATGACCGCAATCGTCCACAGCATGTCTATCTCCGGTCTACATAACAGGCGGCTCGTTGTGCGCGGCCCAAGCCACAACACGCCCGGTCCACCTTCGGGCCCGGTCTCCCGGCGTGTATCAACGGGACTTTTCTTCCTTGACAAACCACCCATCGGTCGCCTTGAGTTCCCAGGCAGCGATGTGCCGTTCGACATTCTCCTTGGCGATGCCGTAGCGCTCCCGAATCTTTCCTGCGAGTTGCTCCCGACGCCCTGCGATGACGTCAAGGTCGTCGTCAGTGAGTTTTCCCCATTGCGACTTGGCCTTGCCGACCACTTGCTTCCAGTTTCCTTGAATGCGATCCCAGTTCATGAAAGTCCTTCCTGACAAAGTGGAGTGACGACAAGCCAAAGAGATGTTCCCGCTCCTCTGCCAGCCTGTCGACGGCGCTGACCCTCTGTTGCTCTACGCACGCTAGCGCTTCAGCGCCTGCACTTCTGTGCGCAAGCGAACAAATGCAGCGCGAAACGCTGTGTGGCATCAAGCGAGTTGCAGCGAGGTGGGAGTCAAATTGGAAGGCAGCATGCTGGACCACTAGGACTTGACCAGGACGGCCCCAACGACGGACTCGTTCGCCACGAGACAGAACAAGCTTCTGGCCGCGCTACCCCTTGCCGAGGTCTTGCGGCTGGAGTCGAAACTGGCCAGCGTCGAACTGCAGCAAGTTCAGGCGTTGTACGAGTCGGGCAGCACGCCTTCATGCGTCTACTTTCCGACCACGGCCGTCGTTTCAATGCTCTATGAGTTCGAAGACGGCGCCTCGGCCGAAACAGCAATCGTCGGCAACGAGGGCCTGGTCGGCATTGCCGTGTTCATGGGGGGAGGTGACTCGCGTCTTGGGCGTGCCGTCGTTCGGAAGGCCGGACACGCGTTGGGGCTCCCTGCGGATGCGCTGAAGGAAGAGTTCCTGCGCGCTGGTCCGTTGATGCAGTTGCTGCTTCGCTACGCGCAGGCGCTGATCAGACAGGTTGCGCAGACGGCCGCGTGCAATCAGCATCACGGCCTAGACCAGCGCCTGTGTCGCTGGCTGCTGTTGAACCTGGACCGCTTGCAGGGCGACGACGTCGGCATCACCCAGGCAGTGATCGCGTCGATGCTGGGCGTGCGGCGCGAAGGCGTGACGGCGGCTGTGCAGCAGTTGCAGAAGCTCGGGTTGATCCACTGCACGCGCGGGCACATTGCCATTGTCGACCGTCGCGGCCTGGAGCAGCGCGTTTGCGGGTGCTACGCAGTGGTACGCAAGGAGTACGAGCGCTTGCTGCCCGAGCACACCAAATCCCGGGAAGTTCGCACAGTCAGCCCAGCCCTTGCTGGTTGAGCGGAGTAGGCGCGCCGTTCTCGGGGCCGTTGCCGCCACACCGACAGCGGGCTGGTTCATGGCAGGCGCGCGATCTGCGAACAATGTTCGCTAACGAACCGACGGCAACGCGACGCGCCGATATCGTTTTTCTAGGCCGCATTGCGTGCCGGCGCGACGCACCATGCAGCGGCCTGCGAGCGGGGTCGAAGCATCACGCTCGGATAACTGGAACAAGCCGCGTCATTGAATGGCAACTCTGGGAACCAACATGACAAGACTCAACCTGGCACAAGCAAACAAGCTTCTATCGGCGGTTTTCGTCGCCGTTTCCCTCGTGTCGGTTGTCGGCTGCGCCGGCACGCCGCAAAAGGAAGGCACCGGTGAGTACGTCGACGACACGCTCATCACCACCAAGGTGAAAGCGGCCATTTTCAATGAACCCACACTGAAGTCGGCCGAGATCAATGTCGAGACGTTCAAAGGGACGGTTCAGTTGAGCGGCTTCGTCAACTCGCGCGCTGATATCGACAAGGCGGTCGCTGTTGCCCGCAGCGTTGGCGGCGTGAAGTCAGTCAAGAACGACATGCGCTCGAAGTAGCGACGCCTGACCCAAGGCCCGCTTCTCGGACTGGGCCGAATACCGCGTCAAGCGGCATTCAAATCGGCAGGGGGGCATCGCGGTGGCGCGACGCTGCACGCACCAACACGCTGACCGGCTCGCTTCGCGTTCAAACTGCGGGTGGCGGCGGCACAACCAGATCACAGGCAAGTACACAGGTTTGGGACTGCGAAGCGCGTAAGCCGCTTCCGCGGTGCCACTGCGCTCGACAGTAGTGATCCACCCTCGATCAGTGTCTGGACGGACTGGACCCGAGCTCGCCCACGCGCAAAAAATCGGGCAACTCGGGGCGCTCGGCCTCAGGTGCAAGGGCGTCGGTGGCGAGTTCCACCCCCACTACTCTTACATCGAAGCGCAGAGCCATGCCCGCAAGCGGGTGATTGCCGTCGAGCACGGCGACGTCGTCCGTGAGATCAACGATGCGATAGACCCGCCCGTCCGGCGCCTGGCCCGGCACGCCTTCAAACTGCATGCCGACGTCGACGTCCTGGCCGCACTTTGCGACCGGCACAAGATGCAGCAGGCTGGCATCGTCATCGCCGAAGGCATCTTCGGGCTCCAGCCACACGCTGGTCGCAAAGCCCGTCTCCTGGCCGTCCAGCGCCTGCTCGATCATGGCAAAGATGTCGCTGCCACCGTGCAGATAGACGAGCGGCTGGTCGCTTTCCTCCAGCAGCTCGCCCTGCGCGTCGAACATCTTCACGTGCAGGCTGACGAGGGTGCCGGCGGTGATCTTCATGGGTCAAAGGCGCAGGGCAAGCAAAGCGCAAGGAATCAATAATCACCAATTGTCGCACCGGCAATGCTTGGCTCAGGGTGAGCCAGCCCGTGCCGCGTGCCAGAACAGCGCCGGCTCGAACGGCGCCCAGCGCGCCGTGCGCACGCCCGCACGCGCGAGCCCACGCCGCACCCACTCGTTGCTGGTGAGAACCATGCTGTAGTGGCCGGTGCCCTCGAAGAAGGCGTCGGTCCCGAAGTAGCCGGGATGGTCGATGCGGATCGGCGCGCCCTGGGCATCGCGTGCGAAGCCTGCCTTAATGTAAGCGACGAGGTCGCGGTACTGGTCCGCGCTCAGCCACAGCATCTGCCCGCGGTAGTCCTGCGGGCGCGCGACGTACTCGACGTGCATGGCCGCCGGCTGCTGCCCCGTCAACGCGCGCCAAGCAACGCCCGGGCGCAGCTCGCGCCAAGTGGGGGTGTGCATGTAGAAGGCGCGGTCACCCCAGCCAAAGGCAATCCAAGTGGTGCCTGCGGCAGGCGCGCGCACCGCGTCGAGCACGACAGTCGGCGGAAACTCGCTGGTCCAGTCGTAGGGCACGTAGGGCGCGACAGCGGGAAGCACGAGATCGGCGTGAACGCCGTTAGCCCGTCTTTCTCAACTCGCCGTTGCTTCTCTGCAAATTGGCCTGTGTTGCGCTCGTAAGTGTTTGGTCCGTATAGGTCGAAAGCGCCAGAGCGCTTGTAGTGAAGACTTTGGTCGTTGCGGGGGTTGGTGGCATTTCGTAGAGTGCGGCGCATGTTCCTGCGCTGCCAACGCCGCAAGAAGGACGGCAAGGTCCACGAGTACTGGAGCGTGGTGGAGAACCGGCGCCTGGCCGACGGCCGCGTGGCCCAGCGTCAGGTGCTCTACCTTGGCGAGATCAACGCCAGCCAGCGCGAGGCCTGGCGCAAGACCATCGAGGTCTGCGATCAGGGCCAGCGGCGCCAGGTGGCGCTGTTTCCCGCGGGCTCTATGCCGTGCGGCGACGTCGATGCGGTGGGCGTGTGCCTGAGCCAGTTGCGCCTGGAACGCCCGCGCCAATGGGGTGCCTGCTGGCTGGCCCTGCAGCTATGGCAGCAGCTCGAACTCGACAACTTCTGGCGGCCGCGGCTGCCGCCTTCGCGCGAAGGCACGCCGTGGCTGAAGGTGCTCAAGACGCTGGTGGCCTACCGCCTCATCGACCCGGGCTCGGAGTGGCGGCTGCACCGCCAGTGGTTCGATGCCAGCGCGATGGCCGACCTGCTGGAAGACGACTTCGGCCTGGCCGAGAAGAACACCCTGTACCGCTGCCTGGACAAGCTCGTGGAGCACAAGGACGATCTGTTCAAGTTCCTGGTGCAGCGCTGGGGCGAGCTGTTCGGTGCGAAGTTCGACGTGCTGCTGTACGACTTGACGAGCACCTACTTCGAGACTGACGAGGACCGCGGGAGCGATGACCTGCGCCAGTTCGGCTACAGCCGCGACAAGC
>JBIIZX010000530.1:0-2547 GCA_044346055.1 Burkholderiaceae bacterium
CGATCTTGTCTTGCGTACACTTTGGCATCGGCGATCCTCGGTTGTCTGCAGGCCTCGTTCTCCTCTGACAACGCGCGTAAGCACGTGGCCGCTGACCTCATACTGGTGAAATATCCGGGCTAGCCGGTCACGAACACCGGTTCGTCGTACAGCGAGCTGTACTGCACGCGCTTGATCTCCGGCTGGTCCGGCACGGCGTACAGCGCCGGCGCGATCATCTCCTCGAACAGGCCGCGCAGGCTGCGGGCGCAGGTTTTGTATTCGATCGCCAAGTCCGCGATCTCGTCGAACACGCGCTTCTCGACCACCAGCTCAGCACCCTCAGCCGCAAAGATCTCGCGGAACTGCTTGTAGATGCACTGCTTGGGCTCGGTCATGATGCGCACCAGCATGTCGCGCGTCAGGTCGCGAAAGCGCGCCACCACGGTCAGGCGGCCGACAAACTCCGGGATCAGGCCGTAGCTGATGAGGTCGGTCGGCTTCACGTGCGAGTTCAGCCGCTCGATGATCTTGCGGCTGTCGGTGCCGCTGGTGGAGACCACGCCAAAGCTGTGCTGGCTGCTGATGATCTCCTCCAGGCCAACGAAGGTGCCGCCGCAGATGAACAAGATGCGCGTGGTGTCCACCTGCTGGTCGTGGCGCAGCTTGACGAGCGATCCCTCCATGATCTTGAGCAGCGCGTGCTGCACGCTCTCGGCCGACGAGCCGCGCTCGGCACTGACACCGGCGCTCTTGAGCTTGTCGACCTCGTCGATGAACACGATGCCGTGCTGGGCTCGGTTCAGATCGCCGCCGGCTTTGTCCAGCAGGCGCTCGAGGATCGCCTCGATCTCATCAGCCACGTAGCGCGTCTGCGCCAGCGTGGTCGCATCGGCCGTGACAAACGGCACGCCAAGCACCTTGGCGAGCGTGGCGCACATCAGCGTTTTGCCGGTGCCGGTGGGCCCCACCAGCAGCACGTTGCTCTTGATGATGTCGGCCTCGCGCAGGGCCAGCTTGCGGTAGTGGGCGTAGACCGCCACCGCCAGCGCGCGCTTGGCATCTTCCTGCCCGATCACGTACTCGTCGAGCATGCGTGCGATGACACTCGGCTTGAAGCGGCGGTCGAGAACAGCGGTCATTGGCAGGCCCGACGGGCACGGTGACAATCGAGTCAGTGTAGCGACGACAGGCCGCGCAAACCCCTAGATGGTCGCCGGAACCCGGCACTGCGGCCCGGTTCTGATGTTTTTTTTCACCGCCACTGGGACCCATGATGCCTGCCTGGACCGAACGAATCCCCTGCCACCCTAGCGCTCTGCCCAGCCCCCGGTTGCGCACCCTCACTGCGCTGCTGACACTCGGCGCGCTAGCTGGACCCGTCACAGCTGCCACCTTCGATCTTGACCTGCTGTCTGTATGGCAGCAGCGCAATACGGTGCAGGTGCCCAACGACGCGGCCAATTCCCGCTTCTCGCTCACCGACGTGCTGGGCAAAGGCCCGACAGCCGGGGTGCGCGCCACCCTCGTTTTCGGCGGCTTTCGGCCGGGCCACGAGTGGCGCCTGCTGGCAGCGCCATTTTCGATCGATGACGGCGGCACGCTGGCCGCGCCCATCCGCTTCCAGAACACCGACTTCGCAGCGGGCGCGGTGCAGGCGAAGTATCGGTTCGACTCCTATCGGGCCACCTACCGCCTGCCGCTGGCCTCATCGGCCAACTGGGACTGGCACTGGGGCGTCACGGCCAAGGTCCGCGCGGCAGAGATCACCCTGGCGCAAGGCGCGGTGTCGGCCAGCAAGAGCAACACTGGTGTCGTGCCTTTGCTGCACCTGGCGGGCGAAGGCCGCTACGGCACGCACTGGCGTGTGTCGCTCGACTTCGACGGCCTGGCCAGTCCCCAGGGTCGCGCCATCGATCTGGGCGCGCGCATCGGCTATGCGATCACCCCAAGCATGGACGTCTTCGCGGGCGCCCGCATCGTCGAGGGCGGCGCCGACAACGACGAGGTCTACAACTTCGCTCAGCTGAACCAGCTCTCGTTGGGAGTGCGGGCAAGGTTCTGAGCCGGTGAGCGGTGATCGGTTCGGCGCGATCGCCGCAGTTGGCGTTGGTGCGGCACCGCACCTGTCGCAGCGGCGGCTTTCGGCGCCGCTGCGAAGCCATAAACAGTGACCACGGCATAATCCGCGCAAACAGCAATGAAACGCCCCGCACGACCCGCCCATGTTTCGGCGCACGGATCGCGGCTCACCGATCACGGTTCCCCCTCGCCTTGCCCATCAAGTTCCTGCCTCCGCTGGTCTGGCTGGCTCGTCTGCTGGTGGGGGCCTATCCGCGTTGGATCGGCAGTGCGCCCTCGGCCAATCAGCGCATCTACTTTGCCAATCACAGCTCGCATATGGACACGCTGGTGCTCTGGGCCGCACTGCCCGAAAGCCTGCGTGCCAATACACGGCCGGTGGCCGCGCGCGACTACTGGGGCAAGGGCGGCATCCGGCAACGCATCGCCGAGGAAGAACTGAACGTGGTGATGATCGATCGCGCGCGCGACGACCCAAATGCCGAT
>JBIIZX010000109.1:0-8628 GCA_044346055.1 Burkholderiaceae bacterium
TGTACCGCCTGGTGCAGCAGCATGCGGCCAGCTTCATCGCACACACCGAGGCCGGCACCGGATCGGAATTGCCTCGATTCATCAAGGATGAGTTCGACGCCTTCCTCGAGTGCGGCATCCTGGCTCACGGCTTCCTCAGGCTGCGCTGCGGCGAATGCGGCCACGACAAGCTCCTTGCCTTCAGCTGCAAGCGCCGCGGCTTCTGCCCGTCGTGCGGTGCGCGGCGCATGTCGCAGACCGCGGCGCACCTGGTGGACCACGTCATCCCGCACGTGCCGGTGCGGCAGTGGGTGCTGTCGCTACCGATTCCGCTGCGCGTGCTGCTGGCCGGGCAACCCGAGCTGGTCACGCCGGTGCTGCAGGTGGTACAGCGCGTGCTCACGCGCCATCTGCTCGAGGCCGCCGGGTTCAAGCCCGACGAAGGCCACGGCGGCGCCGTCACGCTGATCCAGCGCTTCGGCTCCGCGGCCAACCGCAACATCCACCTGCACTGCCTGGTGCTGGATGGCGTGTACCGGTGCGGCGACGATGGCGTGCCCAGTTTCGTCGAGACGGGTGCGCCCACCGACGACGAGCTGCACGTGCTGCTGCAGACCGTCATCACCCGGCTGATGAAGACGCTCACGCGCCGGGGCGTGCTGGCGGAGGACATGGGCCAGACCTGCTTGGCCGAGCCGGATGCCGACGGCGAGGAGGCGCGCACGCTGCGGCCGCTGCAGGCCGCGGCCGTCACCTACCGCGTTGCCTTCGGCCCCCGCGCCGGGCGGAAGATACTGACGCTGCGAGGCGCAATGCCGCGCGAGACGACGGCGCGCCAGCCCCTGTGTGCCGACATCGACGGCTTCAGCCTGCACGCAGCCGTGCGGGTCGAAGCCCACGACCACAAGCGGCTGGAGCAGCTGTGCCACACCATCACCCGGCCGGCGCTGTCGGAGGAGCGGGTGCAGCTCAACGCCGCCGGGCAGGTGGAGCTCAAGCTCAAGTCCCCGTGGCGCGACGGCACCACGCACCTGGTGATGAGCCCGCTGGAGTTCATGCATCGGCTGGCCGCGCTGGTGCCACGGCCGCGGCTGCATCTCATCAGGTTCCATGGGGTGCTGGCCCGAACGCGAGGCTGCGGGCGCGGGTCGTGCCGCAGGGGCCGACCGATGAGCAACAGCGCGCCGATGCTGCCGTCGTTGCCGAGTGCGAGGCCGTGCAGACCCCGGCCCGGCCTCACTGCATCCGCTGGGCGCGGCTGCTCAAGCGCGTGTTCAACATCGACATGCAGCACTGCCCGCACTGCGGCGGCGGGGAGCTCAGGATCGTCGCGGCCATCCTCGAGCGGCCAGTCATCGAGAAGATCCTGACTCACCTGGGCCTGGATCCGCAGCCGCCGCCCAAGTGCCGGGCGCGCGCGGCGGGGCAGGACTTCCCTGCCTGAGTTGCGCCGGCCGTCGCAAACACAACGTCCCAGGCTGCAATGCCAACCGCAGCCGGGGCGGCTCGGCGCGCCATGGCGGCGCGAGGCCGCAAGACGCAGGCTCAACCCCGAGGTCGAGGCAGCGACCCGCCCTTATGAAGCGTCACGGGCCTGCCGAACCCGACCCACGCGAGGGCGCCGGCACCAAACCCTGACACCTCATGCCGCCGCAACCGCCCCATCCAGGTCCCCAGGCCTCTACAGGCTTGTCGGCAGGCCTTGCTGACGGCCTTTGAAATTCCTATGCTCATGCTCGCGCGACTCCTGCACCTCGGGCGGCATGCCCAGCAGCATCGGAGTTTCGAAGATGCCCGGTGCGATGGTCACGCAGCGGATGCCGTTGCGCGACAGGTCGCGTGCCAGCGGCAGCGTCATGCCGACCACTCCGCCCTTGGAGGCGGCTTAGGCGCCCACCCGTCGTCGATCGCGTTGGCCGCGACGATCGGCGTGCGCACACGATCGAAGCTGGCGGCGACGTCCGCCGTCTCGGGGTCGTCGAAGAAATAGCGCGGGTAGCCGCACCAGCGTCGCCACTGACGGTAGACGTCGAGCGGCAGGTCTTCGCCCAGCCGCAGCCGCTTCGCCGGCAGGTAGCCGGCCAGCGGCGTGGACACCGGGCCGATCACGCGCCACATGGCCAGCACGCGCAGCTGCTCCAGCGGCGGCATCCAGCCGTGCCAGCCGGCGCCGGTGGCGAACGTGTAGAAGCGCGCGATGCGGTCGTGATTGGGCAGCAGCCCGAATGCATGCCCGCCAAATGAGTGCCCGACCATGAAGAGCGGCACGCCGTCGTCGCCGCTCATCGCATCGACGGCCGCAGCGAGGTCGAGCCGCGCCCAGTCCAGGTAATCCATCCGGAAACCGCGCAATGTTGCCGGCGCCGACAAGCCGACGCCACGGTAGTCGAGCGTCAGCGTCTCGTAACCGCGCGCGGCGGCAAATTCGGCAAAGCGGCGGTAAAAGCCCTGCGGCACCCCTGTGGCGCCGGCCACGATCAGGCGAGCGCGCGGCGCTGCCAACGGCCGGTAGCGAATCGCGGCGAGACGGTAATCGTCGGCGGCGGCGAGCTCCACGCGCTGCGGCTCGATCACGGTGATCTGCTCGATGCTCATCGGTCGTCCTTTCCCCGGCGATGCCGTTCGATAAGAGTCAGCAGCGCGCTGGCAGCCAGCGTCATGGGCTCGGCGGCTCCGGCGACGCGCGCCTGCAACAAACTGCCTTCGTAGGCTGCGACGATCAGCGCCGCCAGCGCCCGCGCGTCCTCTTCGTCGTCTCCGGCCGCCACCAGCGCCGCGGCGATGCGGCCGCGGATCGCGGCGAAACCCTCGGCCAGCGCGGCGCGGATGGCCTTGTCGCCGCGGGTCGACTCCAGCGCGACGGTTGCCAGAGGGCAGCCGCGCTCGAAACCGCTGGCGCCGAGCCGGCGCTGCGAGTCCGCGATCCACTCGCGGATCAGCACGATGGGGTCTTGGTTCGCTGCGCGCGCCGCGTCGAGTGCTGCGCAGATGCGCGCGGCCGAAGCCTCGATCGCGGCGATCGCCAGTTCGGTCTTGCCGCCCGGAAAGTGGTGGTACAGCACGCCCTTGGGCGCCTCGGCCCGCTCCAGCAGCTCGCTCAGGCCGACGCCGTGCAGCCCGCGGCTGCGCAACGCCTCGGTCATCGCGGCAACGAGCCGGGAACGGGTGTCGATCGCTTTCATGGGGCGAGCCTATAGACCGATCGGTCTAGTTTCTAGTCCCCACCGTAAGAGGGGTCGGCTGCGGGCGTCGACGTGCGAACACTCCTGCGCAGTCGTCAGGCGTTGCTCACGCCGCACAAAGGCACCGGCATCGCGTTGTCCCTGTTCAGGCGTTGCTCACGCCCTGCAAAGCCTCGCGTATCGCGTTCTCCCCATTTGCGGTGAGAGCGGTCGGCACTGGGCGCTGTTGCGCTCGCAATCGTGTCAGCGCCCGATCGACCGGCGAGATCGCCGATCGGCAGGCGGATCGTTCCGGCCTTCTGAGGTTTCTCGACTTGGAAGCCGGTCGAGGGGCGCGGCACGAACCCATCGATGGAAACGGCGGGCGGCAGCGCCACCTGACTTCCGTACCCCTGTGCGTCTCGGTCTGACTGCGGCCCCGTGTCGCCGCGCAGGAGGAAATCTCCGGCCCATGAGTTCGGCTTTGCGCAGGCGCCCGGCCGCATCCCGAAGGCCGCTGCCTTCCAGCTCAGCACCCTCGACCGGAGTGCCGGCCGTCGCGACGTGTCCAATAGGCCAGCGACGTGGCCCCGACAAACCAGTCGGCAGAAGACGGCCGAGAGGCTGTCATGGCGCCACCGCGTGCACCGCGATGACCGGCTTCAACCAGGCCAGTTGCTCAGCGTCGCGTCGACCACGGCATTGAGCTTGTCCGATCGCGCGCCGCGCTTGGCCATCACGGCCAACCCCGCGACGACCGACATCAGGTACGCCGCTTGCGTTCCGGTCGAAGTACTCGCCGGCAATTGCCCCTCGCGCCGGCCGCGATCGAGGCGGGCCTTCACGAGTTTCTCGCCGCCATCGAGGACCTCGTTCAAGCCGGCGTCGATCGCCTTCGGCAATGCTGGCGCTCCCAGATCGGCGCAGCCATTGATCAGAAAGCACCCGCCCGGCAGCCCTGTGCGCGTGAACATGTCGACCAGCGACCGCAGGAATTGCTCGACCGCCCGCCGCACTTGCGGCTCCCGCTCCAGCAATTCGAAGTGCGGACCCAGCCGTTGCGTCGCGTAGCGCTCCATCGCACGCAGATACAGCGACTCCTTGTCGCCGAATGCGGCGTACAGGCTGGGCTTGTTGATTCCCATCGCCGCGGTCAGCTCGGACAGCGAGGCGCCGTCGAATCCCATCCGCCAGAACACCTGCAGCGCTTGCTCCAGCGCCTGTTCAGGGTCGAAGCCGAGCGGACGCCCGCGCTCGGCTTTCGTCGACGCCGTCATCGGAAGCTCACGCAGCAAGACTCATGAGGAAGCGCATTTGACAAATATTGTACCGCTCAGTAGTGTTCATACCAAGCGGTACATAAATATGCCGCCCAGACGGATTTTGACGAATCAACCACCTCGGACAGGAGCACGCCATGAGCAAGTTGAATGGAAAGGTTGCCGTGATCACCGGCGGCACCAGCGGAATCGGACTGGCCACGGCCAGGCAGTTCATCGCCCACGGGGCCAAGGTCATTGTCTTTGCCCGGGGCCAGGCGGGCCTCGATGCGGCGGTCACCGAACTGGGTGCCAACGCCCATGCGGTCCAGGGAGACGTGGCAAAGCTGGCCGATCTCGACCGGCTGTATGCGCAGACCCGCTCGCGGTTCGGGGGCATCGACGTCCTGTTCGTCAACGCCGCGGTGGTCAAGCTTGCGCCGATCGCCGGCACGAACGAGGCGCTGTTCGACGACATGATGAACATCAATCTGAAAGGCGCCTACTTCACCCAGCAAAAGGCGATTCCGCTGCTGAATCGCAACGCGTCCGTCGTCATCACCACGTCGTGGCTCAACGGCATCGGCTTCGGCAACAGCAGCCTGATCAGCGCCAGCAAGGCGGCGCTGCGCTCGCTGGTGCGGGTGGCTTCGGCCGAACTGCTGGACCGCGGCATCCGCGTGAACGCCGTAAGTCCAGGTGCGATTGCCACCCCGATGTGGGGCAAGATCGGCCTGCCCGACGAAGTGCTGAAGGCGGCCGGGGAAGCGTTGACCAACCAGGTGCCGATGAAGCACTTCGGTCATCCGGAGGACATCGCCAAAGCCGTGATGTATCTCGCCTCGGACGATTCGTCCTACGTCGCGGGCAGCGAATTGGCCGTCGATGGCGGACTGAACCAGATCTGACCCGGTTGCGGCGAAGCGTCCCCGTGTGGCAAGCGCGGGGGGCGCCGCGGAGGGTCGCCGACGCAAAGTACCCCACCGTGCGAGCGCCGCCCTCGGCCGGCGCTTGCCCGCAGCTGCCGCGGGCAGGCGAGTCCGCCGCACCCGTCTTGCGCCATCTTCGCGGCGCAAGTGATGTGGAATCTGGTCGGGCCGCTGCCCGTACGCCTCATGGGCTACCTGGCCTGGAGCAAGCTGGGAATGGGCAAAGACCTGCCCAAAGGCGTCAACCGCGACCAGAAGCACTGGTGCCGCTTCCCGCGCTACTTCTTCATCAACCCGGCGATGTCGCATGTGGCCGGGCGATCTGCCGGGGTCACCACGCCCATCATCGTGGGCAACGCTCTGGACGATCGGTGGGTGCCCCCGGCCTCGCGCGGGGCCTTCATGTCGGGCTATCGCGGCACGCGCTGGCAAGACGGCGCCATCGACCCGGTTGGCAGCTGACTGAAAGCGACCGGTCACCCGGGCTGCCATCGTCGCCAGTAAGAGCCGCTATGGCGCAAGGTGCTGAGCCGGTTCAGCGAACACGATGGGACCGCCGGTGCAGGCCCGTTTCGCACGGCCCCGGCCATTGCCGCGAAAGCGTCAGTGGCAGCCTGAGTACGCCACCGATCGCCCCCCGGCTGCGTTCGCGCTCACGGAGCAGTCTCGGCATCCGCGCGACGCTTGGTGTCGCGCGCGGGCGGTCAGCAAGTACCGGGGCGCGCCGACCGCCGATGCCGAGAGTCTGCCGGGGCGGCAGGCGGCGAACGCACGCTTGCCAGATAATGTGAATGTTCGGTACATTCTCATCAACAAACCGTGGTGCAGGGCGATGTCAAAGACGGCTGTAGCAGCGGTACGACGCGCGGCTAGGGTGCAGCGGGCAGCGGCGACGGTGCAGCGACGCCGCCACTATCACCACGGCGATCTGCGGCGCGCGTTGATCGACGCCGCGCTGGCCTTGACCCTGAAGCAGGGGCCGGGCACCTACAAGCTGGCCGATCTGTGCCGTGCCGTGCGGGTGTCGACGGCGGCACCCTATCGGCACTTCGAGAGCCTCGACCAGTTGTTGGCCGAGGCAGCGTGCGAAGGCTTCGCGCTGCTCAACGAGAAGATCGCGGCCAGTTTTCGTGGTGCCGACTGGCAGGCGCGTCTGGCGTCCTGCCTCGGCGACTATCTGGGGTTCATCCGCGCCAACCCGGCCTACGCGGTGATGATGTTCCGCACAAGCGCGCAAACGGTGGCCGAGCCGGACTTCAATCCGACCCGACCGCTCAATCTGCCCGCACCACGCAATGCAACCGAAGCTTCGGTCTACGAAGGCTGGCGCTCCGGGAACGCCATCTTCGCGCGCTATGCGGAAGGTTTGGCGGAGGCACTGGTCGACTCGCCGCTGGCCCAGGCGGTGGCGACCCGCCCGCGCGCGCTTGAAACCGCGCTGGCGCTGTTCGCGATCATGCACGGCATTGCCGCGCAGTGGCTGGACCGCCTGCTACCCGACGACTGGCTCGACCGCGGCAGCCGCAAGGCGTTCGAGAAGATCGTGCTGCCATGGGCCGTAGGGGTGGCCGCGCAATTGGAGGCGCGGCGCACCACGAAGATACGGGCACGTAGGCAGCCTCCGACCCGCGCTTCTTCCCCAAGGCCGCGAACACGGCCGCAGGCAGGCCTCGTCCCGGAGAAGGCCGCCGGTGCGGCGACATCCGATGTCGACAACGGTCTGGCAGGCCGCGACATGCACGACGGAGTCGCGACAAGCCGACGACGCGGAGTCGATCACGTGCCGTAGGCTGCGACCGAGTTCTGTCGCGTGACCGCCGGCCGCGCGGCGTCAAGTCCAGGAGCCTTCCGGCGCTACAGAGGAGAAAGACCATGAAAGCTACCGCGACGAGCAAGTCTGTTTCGAACCCGTCGCCGTCGATGGTGGAGTCAGGCTCCACGCCGCCGCAGCCGGCTGCCGACCTGCATGCGCGGATCGCCGAGCGCGCCTACCTGCGGGCCGAGCAGCGCGGCTTCGTTCCAAACTGCGAACTCGACGATTGGCTCGCTGCCGAGGCCGAGATCAAGTCGGCAGCGATCACGCCGACGTCGGCTGGCGCTGCGTAGCGGCGCGCGGGCGAGTTGCGGGCGTCGGACGCACGCCGCGACCGTGACATCGAGGATCCTCTAGCACCCGCGGTTGGAGCCGCAAACACTGCCCGTGGCCCCGGAACGCAAGCCGGTGCCCCATCACGCGGGCTGAGCAGCACCTGCCTCAAGACACACGAACACGAACCGCCAACGCGAGCCCGCATGAACCCCGCTTCGTCTGCCGCGCCCCCGCCGCGCGCGCGGCGCCTCCTGCTTTGGGTCGCGCCGACCGCTGTCGCGCTCGCTGTCGCGGCCGGCGCCTGGACCTGGTGGACGGACCGCGCCACGCCCTCCGGCCTGCTGCAGATCAACGGCCGCATCGAAGGCGATCAGATCGCGGTGGCTCCGAAGGCCGGCGGTCGCATCGCCGAGTTGCTCGTGCGCGAGGGCGATGAGGTCAAGGCCGGCCAGTTGCTGGCCAAGCTGGCCGACGAGGCGGTCGATGCGCGCCAGGCGCAGGCACAGGCCGGCGCCGCGGCGCAGCGGGCGCAGGCGCTGGCACTCGAGACCTCGGCCGATCTGCTGCAGTCCGAAACCGCGGTGCAGCGGGCCTCCGCGCAGGCCGGCCTGGCGGCGGCACGGGCCGACCTCGGCCGCGCGCAAGCGGCGGCGCTGCAGGAGGTGCGCGACCTCGAACGCACTCGCGACCTGGCCGCCAAGGGTTTCGTCGGCCCGCAGGCGGTCGAGCGGGGCGAGCTGGCGCTGCGCAGCGCGCGCGAGCAGCAGGCCGCCGCGCAGGCCGCGCTGGCACGCGCGGAGCAGACGCTGCGCGATGCCGAACTCGGACCGCAACGCGTGCGCGCCCGGCTCGCCGAAGCGGCGGCCACGCGCGCACAGGCTGCAGCCGCCGAGGCACGTGTGCGCGAGGCCGTCAGCCAGAGCGCGGACCTCGCCGTGACCGCACCGCTGGCGGCGCGGGTGTCCAACCGCTATGCCAACGCGGGCGAAGTGGTGGCTGCCGGCACGCCGTTGTTCGGCCTGACCGACCTGGCGCACGTGTATCTGAAGGGCTACGTGCCGGAGCCGATGATCGGTCGCATTCGCCTCGGACAAGCCGCACAGATCTGGACCGACGCCTGGCCCGATGCGCCGTTCGAGGCGCGCGTCGGCTACATCGCCTCGCGCGCGCAGTTCACGCCGAAGGAAGTGCAGACGCGCGACGAGCGCACC
>JBIIZX010000110.1:0-8624 GCA_044346055.1 Burkholderiaceae bacterium
TGGACATCGTGCAGACGCTGCTCGATCCAAGAATTTCGAGGGCGTGATGGTGAAGATGGTCCGCCCGCTCGTCGCCCCGGCGGAGGCCGGGGCCCAATTTCTTGGCCTCACGCCAGCAACTGCAAAATGGGCCCCGGCCTTCGCCGGGGCGACGGCTGCCGCCGCAGGCGGCTCGTTGCACCTGTGCAAGTGGCGAGCGCACGGCCGCTCCGAAGCCCGCCACTCTGATTTAAGCGCTTTGCGTGCTCGTGCCGTCGTTTTGCACATCCGCAGCGTCGCGACCACGCAAAGCGAAGTCGCATGAACATCGCCGTCGACATCACCAAGATCCCGGCGCCGATCTTCGAGCGCAGCCCCGGCTACTGGACCACGGTCGGCCGGCGCTTCGTGAAGGACCGGGTGGCGGTGGCTGCTGCCCTTGTGGTGCTGGTGCTCCTGCTGCTTGCGGTCTTTGGGCCATACATCAGGCCCTCAGACCCGTACAAGGCGTCGATGCTCAATCGACTGAAGCCGATTGGCACCGAGGGCTACCCGCTGGGCACGGACGAGCTGGGCCGCGACATGCTTTCGCGCCTGATGGCCGGGGCGCGGCTGTCGCTGTTCATGGGCATCACGCCCGTGCTGTGCGCCTTCATCATCGGCTCGTCGATCGGGCTAGTGGCGGGCTATGTGGGTGGCAGCGTGAACACCGTGCTCATGCGCACCATCGACGTGTTCTATGCGTTTCCGTCAGTGCTGCTGGCGATCGCGCTCTCTGGTGCGCTGGGTGCAGGCATCGTCAACTCGCTGCTGTCGCTCACCATCGTGTTCATTCCGCCGATCGCGCGGGTGGCCGAGAGCGTCATCACGCAGGTGCGCGCGCGCGACTACGTGGAAGCGGCGCGCGCCTCGGGTGCCAACGCATTCACCATCGTGCGGGTGCATGTGCTGGGCAATGCGCTCGGCCCGATCTTCGTCTATGCCACCAGCCTGATCGCGGTGGCGATGATTCTGGCCTCGGGCCTGAGCTTTCTCGGCCTGGGCGTGAAGCCGCCCGAGCCCGAGTGGGGGCTGATGCTCAACACCCTGCGCACTGCCATCTACTCGCAGCCCTGGATCGCGGCACTGCCGGGCGCGATGATCTTCATCACCTCGATCGCGTTCAACATGCTGTCCGACGGACTGCGCTCGGCCATGGATGTGAAGCAATGAGAAGGCAAGCCGCTCTACGCAACGCCTCCCCCTTCAAGGGGGAGGTTGGGAGAGGGATGGGTCTGGAGCATGGCCGCTGCAACGCATCCCCTCCCCCGCCCCTCCCCTTGAAGGGGAGGGGGGGTTCGACCGGCGCGGTGAAGCGCGCAGCAGGACCGCAGCGATGACCGGCGCGCCGAACGCAGACGTGGGCGGCCCCGCGCAGCCGCTGCTCACGGTCAAGGGACTGACCAAGCACTTTCCGCTGAAGGGGGGCTTCCTTGGCAAGGGCGCGGGCGTGGTGCGCGCCGTCGATGGCGTTGACTTTTCCGTGCTCAAGGGCGAAACCCTCGGCGTGGTCGGTGAGTCCGGCTGCGGCAAGAGCACGACGGCGCGGCTGCTGATGCATCTGATCGAGCCGAATGCCGGCGAGATCATCTTTGATGGCCGCGCGGTGGGCAGCCGTGACCTGCCGTGGAAGGAGTTCCGGCGCCAGGTGCAGATGGTGTTCCAGGACAGCTATTCGTCGCTGAACCCGCGCCTGACGATCGAGGACTCGATCGCCTTTGCGCCGCAGGTACACGGGGTGCCAAAGCGCGAGTCGATCGAGCGAGCGCGCGACCTGCTGGCGCGCGTGGGCCTGGAGCCGCGCCGCTTTGCCGAGCGCTATCCGCATGAGTTGTCGGGTGGGCAGCGGCAGCGCGTGAACATTGCGCGCGCCCTGGCGCTGCAGCCGCGGCTCATCATCCTCGACGAGGCGGTGTCCGCGCTCGACAAGTCGGTCGAGGCCCAAGTGCTCAACCTGCTGCTCGATCTGAAAGACGCCTTCGGCCTGACCTATGTCTTCATCAGCCACGACTTGCACGTGGTGCGCTACATCTCCGACCGCGTGATGGTGATGTACCTGGGGCAAGTGGCCGAACTCGGCCCGGTGCAGGGCATTTTCGATGCGCCGCTGCACCCGTACACCGCGGCCCTGCTCGCCTCCATGCCCACCATGGACCCGGACCAGCGCACCGAGGAGGCGCCGCTGACGGGTGACCCGCCCAATCCGATCAATCCGCCGCCCGGTTGCCGCTTTCACACGCGCTGCGCGATGGCCGAGAGCGTGTGCAGCAAGATCGTGCCGCAGATGAGCGAATCGACCATCGCAACAGGGGCGCACGACGTCGCCTGCCTGATGCATCAACCGACCTCGGGGCACAGCAAGGCGATTGCAATTGCGAAGGCGGCATGAACATGGGCGCACCGACTGGCAATCTGAACACCGTCGCCCCCGCGCAGGCGGGGGCCCAGCGGCGTTCGGTCGTTGTCATCAAAAGACACTGTGTCCCCGCCTGCGCGGGGACGACGACAACGATCCGATGAGCGACTCCCCTCTCGTTGCCATGCGCGACCTGCACGTCACCTTCAGCAGCGGCAAGAAGGCGGTGCGGGCGGTCAACGGCGTCGGCCTCACGGTGGCACGCGGCGACACGCTGGCGCTGATTGGTGAATCGGGCTCGGGCAAGAGCGTCACGCTGCGCGCGCTGCTGCGCCTGCATGACGCGCGCCGCACGGCCATGCGGGGGTCCATGCAAGTGGCGGGTCAGGATGTGCTGGCGATGAACCCACGCGCGCTGGCGGACTATCGCGGCAAGGTCGCCTCGATGATCTTCCAGGAGCCGCTGCTTGCGCTCGACCCCGTCTACACCATCGGCCAGCAGATCGTGGAGAGCATCCGCCGCCATGAGACGGTCAGCCGCGAGGAAGCAGGCGCCCGCGCGCTGAACCTGTTCGAGCGCGTGCATATTCCGAGCCCGGCGCGCCGCCTCGATGCCTATCCGCATGAACTCTCTGGCGGCATGCGCCAGCGCGCGATGATCGCACTGGCCCTGGCGTGCCGGCCGCAGCTGCTGCTGGCCGATGAGCCCACCACCGCACTCGATGCCACCGTGCAGATCCAGATCCTGCTCCTGCTGCGCGAGTTGCAGCGTGAGATGGGGCTGTCGATCCTCTTTGTGACCCACGACATCGGTGCGGCGATGGAGGTCGCCGACCGAATCGCGGTGATGTATGCCGGTCGCATCGTCGAGGAAGGCCCGGCGCGCACGCTGATCCGCGCACCGCGCCATCCCTACACCCTGGCGCTGCTCAAGAGCCGCGCGCACGGCGCGCTGGCCAAGGGCGCGCGGCTCGACACGATTGCCGGCAGTCCGCCCGACCTGGCCAACCTGCCCGTCGGCTGCGCCTTTGCCGAGCGCTGCAGCTTTGCACAGGCTGCCTGCCGCAGCAGCGAGCCCGCGCCGGTGACACTCGCCGCCGATCACCGCGCGCGCTGCCTTCGCACCGACGCGACGCTGGTTCAGCCGCTGGCAGCTTGAGCGGGTCCATCTTTTCACTGCACCGCCGTGCGCATCGTCGTCATCAACCCCAACACGACCGCTTCGATGACCGCGAAGATCGGCGTGGCGGCGCGCGCGGTGGCCGCGGCCGGGACCGAGATCCTTGCGCTCAACCCCGCGCACGGGCCGGTGTCCATCGAAGGCTATGTCGACGAGGCCTTTTCGGTGCCTGGCCTGCTCACCGAGATCGCGCGCTGCGAGCATGAGGCGCCGGCAGATGGCTATGTGATCGCCTGCTTTGACGACACGGGGCTGGAGGCCGCGCGCTGCATCGCGCGGGCGCCGGTGATCGGCATCGGTGAGGCGGCCTTTCACATGGCCGCGCTGGTGGCAGGCCGGTTCAGCGTCATTACCACGCTGTCACGCAGCGTGCCGGCGATCGAGCACAACCTCATGAAGTACGGGCTGGCAACGCGCTGCGCGCGGGTGCGTGCGGCCGAGGTGCCGGTCCTGTCGCTCGAAGACCCGGCCGCACCGGCGCGCGAACGCATCAACACCGAGATCGCGGCCGCCTTGCGTGAGGACCGCTGCGAGGCGATCGTGCTCGGCTGTGCCGGCATGGCCGACCTGGCGCAGGCGCTGTCGGTGCAGCATGGCGTGCCGGTGATTGACGGCGTGGCGGCAGCCGTGAAGCTGGCCGAAGGGCTGGCGGCGCTGGGCTTGAAGACGTCGAAGGTGGGGGGCTACGCTGCGCCGGTTGCGAAGCCTTACATCGGAGTATTCAGCACGGCGCTCGGTGTCGTCCCCGCGCAAGCGGGGACCGCCTGAAGCGCAACGACCCTGGATTCCCGCTTGCGCGGGAATGACACATCCCTCTGTTCCCCCGGCCTGCACATGCTGCTGCACGACGACCCCGCCCACGCTTTCGTCCCCTACCCCGCCGTTGCCGTGCCGAGCGCGAGCACCGGCCCGCTTGCGGATCTCACCTTTGCGGTGAAAGACCTCTTCGATGTTGCCGGCTACCCCACCGGCGGCGGCAATCCGCTCTTGCTCGCGCTCTCGGGCATCAAGACGACCACGGCGCCCACGGTGCAGCGGCTGCTCGATGCCGGCGCGCGCTTTGTCGGCAAGACGGTGACCGACGAACTTGCCTTCAGCATGAACGGCAAGAACGCGCACTTTGGCACGCCGCGCAACGGCGGCGCGCACGATCGCATCAGCGGTGGTTCATCGAGCGGCTCGGCCTCGGCAGTGTCCAACGGCTTGTGCGACTTCGCGCTCGGCACCGACACCGGCGGCTCGGTGCGCGCGCCGGCCAACCATTGCGGGCTGTATGGCATCCGCCCCACGCACGGCCGCATCTCGCTCGCGCGCTGCCTTGATCTGGCGCCAAGCTTCGACACCTGCGGCTTCTTTGCGCGAGACGCGCAGACCTTTTCGCGCGTGGCCGATGTGCTGATGACACGCGATGCCGCGCCCCTCAGCCGCCCGCGCCTGCTCAAGCCCACCGATGTGTGGGGCCTGTTGTCGGGTGAGGTGGTGGCCGCACTCGCGCCCGTCATACAGAGCATTGAGACGGTGTTTGGCCACGCTCAAGAGACGCAGGCCGCGCTCGACTCGTTTGATGCGATGTACTGGAACTTCCGCTACCTGCAGGGGCGCGAGTCGTGGAAGACCGACGGCACCTTCATCGAGCGTTATGCACCGCCCTTGGGCCCGGGTGTGGCGGAGCGCTTTGCGTGGTCCAAGGCGGTGACCGATGCGCAAGTGGCCGCAGCGCATACCTTTCGTGAACGGTTTCGTGCGCACCTGTCACAGCTGCTCGGCACCGACCGCGTGCTCGTGCTGCCGACGATGCCCGATGTCGCCCCGCTGCTGGCCGCGAGCGAGGCCGAGCTCGAGGACTATCGCAACGCCGCCATCAAGATGTTGGGCATCGCCGGCCTGTCGGGCTTGCCGCAGATCTCGCTGCCGCTGGCCTCGCGGCTTGGTGCGCCGCTCGGCATTTCGCTCCTTGGTCCAGCGGGCTCAGATCGCAGCCTCATCGCAATGGCGGAGAGGCTCGCAGCAATTTAACCGCGAGCAGTCGCGCCCGCGCAGTTGCGCCGGCTTCAGAGGCCGGCGCTTCACAGAAAGGGGCGCAGCGCGCGACCACGCGAAGCGTGGCGGCGCAGGCTCATGCCGGCGTAGCCGGCGTGAAGTTCGCGCCAGCGATCGGCCGGAGCCAACGCTCCGGAGCGAAGCCCCTCTGACTTCACCCGCTTTGCGTGCACGTGCGAGGGCGAAGCCATCGCGTACACGCAAAGCGCCCGCGCTGGCATGCACATTGCGAAGTTGACCTTCCATTGGTCTTCAACGGGAGTAACGCATGCGCAAGTTGCTATTGGCGCTCGCTGTCGGTGCATTTGCACTGACGGCGCAGGCGCAGACGATTCGCTACGGCATCTCGATGCCGGACATTCCGCTGACCACCGGCCAGCCCGATCGCGGCGCCGGCGGCTACCAGTTCACGGGCCACACCATCTACGACCCGCTGATTGCGTGGGAGATGAATGTCGCCGACCGCCCCGGCAAGCTGGTGCCCGGTCTGGCCACCAGCTGGAAGGCCGATCCGAAGAACCCCACGGTGTGGACCTTTGCGCTGCGCAAGGGCGTCAAGTTCCACGATGGCTCGGAGTTCAATGCCGACGCTGTCGTGTGGAACCTCGACAAGGTGCTCAACGACAAGAGCCCGCAATTTGATGCCAAGCAGGCCTCGCAGGTGCGCACGCGCATCCCGTCGATTGCCAGCTGGAAGAAGATCGATGCCTTCACCGTGGAAATCACCACCAAGGCGGTCGACGCGCTGTTCCCCTACCAGCTGCCGTGGTTCCTGATCGGCAGCCCGGCGCAGTGGGAAGCGCAGGGCCGTGACTGGAACAAGGTGGCCTTCGCGCCCTCAGGCACGGGGCCGTTCAAGCTTGATCGTTTCGTGCCGCGCGAGCGTGCCGAGCTCGTGCGCAACGCCGCCTACTGGGACAGGAATCGCATCCCCAAGGCCGAGCAGATCGTGCTGGTGCCGATCCCCGAGGCGCTGGCACGCGGCAACGCGCTGCTCACCGGCCAGGTCGATCTGATCGAGACCCCCGCGCCAGATCTGGTGCCGCAGCTCACCAAGAGCGGCTTTCGCATCATGAGCAACGTCACGCCGCACGTGTGGCCGTACCACTTCAGCACGCAGCCCGGCTCGCCCTGGCTGGACGTGCGCGTGCGCAAGGCAGCCAATCTCGCGATCGACCGCGATGCCGTGGTCAAGCTCATGAACGGCCTGGCCTCGCCCGCCAAGGGGCAGCTCGACAAGACCAGCCCGTGGTTTGGCAAGCCGTCGTTCAATCTCACCTATGACGTGGCGCAGGCGCGCAAGCTGATGGCCGAGGCCGGCTACTCCGCAGCCAAGCCGCTGACGGCCAAGGTCGTCATCGCCACGGGTGGCACCGGCCAGATGCTGTCGCTGCCGATGAACGAGTTCATGCAGCAGAGCCTGGCCGCGGTCAACATCAAGGTCGAGTTTGAAGTCGTGGAGCTGGAGAATCTGTACAACCACTGGCGCAACGGCGCGGCTGGGCCTCTGAACGCAGGCAAGAGCATCACCGCGATCAATCTCGGCTACGTCACCGCCGATCCGTTCTATGCGCTGACCCGCTTTGCCTACAGCAAGTACATCGCGCCCAATGGTGTGAACTGGGGCGGGCTGGCCGATCCGAAGATCGACAAGCTGGTGGAGACCGCGCAGACCAGCTTTGATTTGAAGGTGCAGGACAAGGCGCTCGCGGACATCCACCAGAGCATGGTCGATGACGCGCTCATGCTCTGGGTCGTGCATGACACCAACCCGCGCGCGCTGTCACCCAAGGTCAAGACCTACATCCAGGCGCAGCACTGGTTTCAGGATTTGACGACGTTGGGGATGTAAGGACAGCGTCGCCCCGGCGTAGGCCGGGGCCCAATTTGAAGTCCATGGTTCGCTCTCGGCAAATCATCCAACGCCGCGCGAACCAAGGTGTCATCCCCGCGGAAGCGGGGATCCCCTCGTGAACCTCATCATTGGATTCCCGTTTCCGCGGGGATGACACGGTTAATGCAGCGTCCTCCACCGTAAGCCGATGCGAAGAACTTGGGCCCCGGCCTGCGCCCGGGCGACCATCTCCTACACCGTAATCGCCATCCGCCGATAGATCCGCGACCGATAGCGACTGTCTCCTTTCGCCCCAGAAGAGAAAACATGGTGGTTGCCTCTAAAACGAACGGCACAATAAAGACATGAGCAACGAGAAGGTACCAAAGGCTATCCACCACCATCGACATACCGCCGAACATCATTATCAGAGCCTAGGAGGCAGAGCACTTCCGTCTCCTCGTGTGTGACCGAGATCGACCATTTGAGGCCGGCGTCGAAGAGGACAAACTCCCCAGGTAGTCCAGAAACGTCGGGGTTCCAGTCTGCTGCAGGTTGATGCTTCAACGCGAAAGTAAAGCCCTGTGCATCGTGTGCCGGGATCCGTAGTCCTCGATGCGCGCTGAGCAAGTAGACCGAGGACGACTTCGCGAAGTGCCGATTGCCGCGGTCACGGCAATTTGCGAAGGCACCGTTCCAGAGGTTCACTATGTCAAAAACTTCTCGCTTTGAAGAAATATCGGACAAAACAGTTCCGCCGCTTTTTACGAATCGGTCCAGCCAATCCTTCAGCAACTTTGCTTCACTCATCGACATCAACGTGACTGGTCACGGCTTTCCATCGCTCAATGTACAACACCGCGTTCTTCGTAAGCCACGTCCAGTGAAGAGCGCCAATCAATTGCGGCTAGACCGTAATCGCCATCCCCCGATAAATCCGCGACCGATAGCGGCTGTCTTCCATCCTTGGCAGCGGCGCTCCGGCCAACGGCACGGCGCGGCCAAAACGGTCGAGTTCCTCATCGGTCTCCTCGGCGTTGCGCGGCTCTTCCGAGCGCACGCGACGCGTGCGGTTGATCTGGTTGAGCACGGCATCGTGCTCTAGCCCGGATATTTCACCAGTATGAGGTCAGCGGCCACGTGCTTACGCGCGTTGTCAGAGGAGAACGAGGCCTGCAGACAACCGAGGATCGCCG
>JBIIZX010000111.1:0-8619 GCA_044346055.1 Burkholderiaceae bacterium
AACGACGCTGCGCGCCCCGCCAAGGGCCGGCCCGGAGGGTGATCCTCGCGGTTCTCAAAATGCGCGCCCGCACTCGTCGTTGCGCTGCTTTGACAGGGACCCGCCCTGCCCGCGGCAGCGCGCCTAGATTGCGATCGTTCTGGAGGTCACGCATGTGCGATCCAAGTGTTAACAGGCCCTAGCTTGCGCGATCGGATGTGGGGGGCACGTCGGGTGCCCTGGGCGGCGGCGGTTGGCGCTTGGGCGGATCGGGATAGGGCCAGGGCGAGTCCTTCGGAATGCCTGGGACGTACAACGGCCCTTTTTGCCCGCAGCCCGCGACAATCAGGGCGGACAGTGCAAGGGCGATCCCTAGAATCAACAACGGACGGCGCATGGAGCAGCAAGTCTACCGACGCCGAGCCAAGGAGATCAGCCGCGCTGTCCAGCGCCACGCATCACCATTTTCAGCATGAGCCCAAGCATGACCGAAAGCGAATTCAACAGCCTGGCGGAGCAGACGCTTGATGCGATCGAAGCCGCGATCGAAGCAGCCAACGATAGCGACGCAGTGGACATCGAGATCGAGCGCAGCGGCAACGTGCTGACGCTGGAACTCCCTGACCGCAGCAAGGTGGTGATCAACAGCCAGACGCCAATGCAGCAGATCTGGGTCGCCGCCAAGAGCGGCGGCTTTCACTACGCGCTGGCCGACGGAGCCTGGCGCAACACCCGCGATGGAAGCGAGCTCTATGCCACGCTGTCGCGCATTCTGTCGCAGCAAGGCGGACAGGGCCTGGTCCTGAAGCCAGAGTAAGAAAGACGAAGGGGAGACTTGCGCTGAGCGGTCTCAATCCTCAATCCTCAATCCTCAATCCTCAATCCTCAATTCTCAAAAGATCTGATCACGCACCGACTCGGTCTTCTTCTGCTCTTCTGGCGGTAGGCCGTCTTCCAGGCCGAGGCTCGCCACCCCGGCGCCCGGTGGGAACTCGCTGAAGTACAGCTCGCCATTGAGCATCACGACACCCTCAGGCGGCGTCGGCACCGTCTCGGCGCGGCCCTTCAGCGCCGTGGCCATGAAGTTGATCCAGATCGGCAGCGCCAGCCCGCCGCCGGTTTCGCGTTCGCCGAGCGGGCGCGGCTGGTCAAAGCCCATCCAGCCCACGCCCACCAGGCCGCCGCCGTAGCCGGCAAACCATGCGTCATGCGAATCATTGGTGGTCCCTGTCTTGCCCGCCAGATCGGCCCGCTTGAGGCTCTGCGCGCGCGCTGCCGTGCCATAGCGCGTCACATCGCGCAGCAAGCTGTCCATGACGAAGGCGTTGCGCGCCGGCAGCACCCGGTTGGTCTCGTCGCCAGCCTGCAGCGCCTGTACCTCCATCAGCGGCTTGCCCTGGGCGTCGGTGACCTTGGCGATCAGGTAGGGCTGCATGCGATAGCCGCCCGTGGCAAACACACCGTAGCCGGCCAACAGTTGCCAGGGCGTCACCGAGCCCGCGCCCAGCGCCATGGTCAGGAACGCCGGATGGCGCTCTGCCGGAAAACCAAAGCGCTGGATGTGCTGCTGGGCAAACTGCGGCGTGATCGACTGCAGCACCCGGATCGACACCAGGTTCTTGGACTTGGCCAGGCCCTGGCGCAGCCGCATTGGCCCTTCGAACTTGCCGTCATAGTTCTTCGGCTCCCACAACTGGCCCCCGGTCAGCTCGGGGTCGATCACCAGCGGCGCGTCGTTGATGAGCGTGCTGGGCATCAAGCCTCTTTCGAGCGCGGCCGAGTAGATGAACGGCTTGAAACTCGATCCGGGCTGCCGCCAGGCCTGGGTCACGTGGTTGAACTTGTTGAGGTTGAAGTCAAAGCCACCAATGAGCGCGCGCACAGCACCGTCGGCCGCATCGGCCGCCACGAACGCTGCCTCGACCTGCGGCAGCTGCACGATCTCAAACGCCGGTGTCTTGCTCGACTTCAGCCGCGTGACCCGGACCACTGCGCCCGGAACGATGCGCCGTGTCGCCGCGGCCTTGGCATCGAGTGCGCGGGCGGCAAACTTCAGCCCGTCGCCCTTGATCTCGACCTCCTCGCCGCCGGCCAGCGTCACGTTCACCGCCTGGAGCGAGGCCTGCAGCACGACCGCCGGCAGCAGGCCCGGGCTTTCAATCGCCTCGACCAGCGCGTCCTCGATCTGCTGCTCGCGCTTGGCCGGGTCATCGACCAACTGCAGGAACGCTTCCGGGCCGCGGTAGCCGTAGCGCCGGTCATAGTCCAGCACCTGCGTGCGCAGACCGTCATAGGCAGCCTGCTGCTCGCTGCTCACCAGCGTGGTGTACACGTTGATGCCGCGCGTATACGTCTCTTCGCGGAACACGTCGAACATCAACTGCCGCGCCAGTTCAGCGGCGAACTCAGCATGCACCCGGGCCCGCGCGGTCTGCTGCACGCCGCCCGCATTGCCGTTGGCCACCATGCCGCGCACGACGATCGGCTCGGCCTGCGCCTGGTCATGAGTTGCCTTGTCGATGTAGCCCAGTTGCAGCATGCGCCCGAGCACATAGCTCTGCCGCGCCTTGGCGCGCTTTGGATTGGCGCGTGGGTTGTACGCGCTCGGTGCCACCGGAATGCCGGCCAGCGCCGCCATCTCGCCCACCGACAGGTCCTGCAGGCGCTTGCCGAAGTAGGTTTGCGCGGCGGCGCCAAAGCCGTAGGCGCGCTGGCCGAGGAAAATCTGGTTGATGTAGATCTCGAGGATGCGGTCCTTTGACAGTTCCGCCTCGATCTTGAACGCCAGCGCGATTTCGTAGATCTTGCGCGTGTACAGCTTCTCGCTCGGCAGATAAAACGTGCGCGCGATCTGCATGGTGATCGTGCTGCCGCCCTGGCCGCGCTTGCCCGAGACGAAGTTGGCAAACAGCGCCCGTGCAAGGCCAGCGTAATCCACGCCGCGATGGTCATAAAAGCGATCGTCCTCCGCGGCCAGGATGGCCTGTTTGACGCGCTCTGGCACATCACTGACGCGCACATAGTCGCGTCGCTCTTCGCCAAACTCGCCGATCAACTGGCCATCGGCAGTCCACACGCGCAGGGGAATCTTCGGACGGTAATCCGCGATCGAGTCGATCGGCGGCAGGTTCGAGTACGCCACCGCGAGAATGAACGCCAGCAGCAGGGCAACGGCCGCCGCCGCGCCGATGCCAAGCACCATGAGGTGCAGCAGCAGGCTGCGCCAGTGGCGCGCAAACCAGTTGGGCGAGCCACTGCCAGGGTGGGCGTGATCTGAGGAGGACACGGGTGCTTTGAGGGTGTCGCGCGCCGTCGGTTCTGCAGTCTTGAGTGCAATCGGAATCGACGCGGTAGTGCGGGAAGTCTTTCAGATTATAGAAAGCGCGCTGTGCTCAACCGTACGCTTGTGCCCGCCAAGACGAGGTCGATCATTTGGTTGCACTGGCCTGCGGCTGGTGCACTTGGGGGTGCATTGAGAGGTCCCGCCCGCATCACGTGATGACGGACTCGACGGCCCAAGATGCCGCAAATCGCCTGCGTATCCCTGAAACCAGGCAGTGCTCGCGAGATCGACAGGCTTGTGCGCGTTTTGGTTCTGTTGTTAGCATCTCAAGTAGCATCCAATAAATCTGCGGTAAACGCTCGAAAGATAAGGAAAATGCAGGGGTTTGGCCAGGCGATGGGACGGGTGGCTGACGACCCCGGGGAGACTTCTTCCCTGCTGCCTGGCGCGGCGCTGCCTTCCACGGTCGAGTTTGATCCGCCTCCCGTACGGAGCGTGCCTTGCCATTCGATCTGCCGTTCTCGTCGAAGTCGCCGCCGCTGATCGGTCTGGACATCGGCTCGTCGAGCGTGAAGATCGTCGAGCTGTCGCAGGCGATTGGCGGCGGTCTGCGCCTGGAGCGCTATGCGATCGAGCCGCTGCCGCGGGGCGCCGTGGTCGACGGCAATATCGACAAGATCGAGGTCGTGGCCGAGGCCGTCAAGCGCGCCTGGCGCCGGGCCGGCTGCAAGATCAAGAGCGTGTCGATGGCGCTGCCGGCCTCGGCCGTCATCACCAAACGCATCGCGCTACCTGCCAATTTGCGCGAAGAAGAGCTCGAGATGCAGGTCGAGAGCGAGGCCAACCAGTACATCCCGTTCGCGCTCGACGAGGTGAGCCTCGATTTTCAAGTGCTCGGGCCGATTCCCAATGCGCCCGATGACGTCGAAGTCCTGATTGCCGCCTCGCGCAAGGAAAAGGTCGAGGACCGCATGGCGGTGGCGCAGGCCGCCGGGCTCAAGCCGATCGTGATCGATGTCGAGTCCTACGCCATGCGCTCGGCACTCGAGCGCCTGATCGGCCAACTGCCAAATGGTGGCGAGGGGCTCGTCATCGCCGTGTTCTACGTCGGTGCCAACACCACCAGCGTCACCGTGATGCACGATGGCGAAGCCATTTACGAGCGCGAGCAGCCCTTTGGCGGCCAGCAGCTCACTGGCGATATCGCCCGCACCTACGGCATTCCGGCCGAGGAAGCCGAGCTGAAAAAGCGCAGCGGCGACCTGCCAGCGAACTACGAAAACGAAGTACTGCGTCCGTTCATCGACGCGGCGGCCACCGAGATCACGCGGGCGTTGCAGTTCTTCTTCACCTCCACGCCCTACACCCGGGTCGATCAGATCATGCTGTCAGGCGGCTCTGCCGTGCTGGCCGGCCTGCCCGAGGCGTTGATGGAACGGGCCCAGGTGCCGACCTCGGTGATCTCGCCCTTCAAGGGCATGGAGATTTCGTCCGGCGTGCGCGACAAGCAACTGCGCCTGGATGCGCCGGCGCTGCTGACCCCCTGCGGACTGGCCATGCGGAGGTTCGACAAATGAGCATCCGCGTCAATCTGCTGCCGCATCGCGAGGCCAGGCGCGAGCGGCAAAAGAAAATGTTCTGGGCCTTCACGGGCCTGTCGGCCGTGGCGGGCATGGTGCTGGTGTTCCTCGTTTGGTCCGTGTTGCAGGGCTATCTTGGCAACCAGCGCGACCGCAACGAATTCATCTCAGCGGAGAACCGCAAGCTCGACACGCAGATCAAGGAAATCTCCTCGCTACGCGCCGAGATCGACGCCTTGCGCGCCCGCCAGCGAGCGGTGGAGGACCTTCAGGCCGACCGCAACCATCCAGTGTACCTGCTGGACGAACTCACCCGCCAGACGCCGGAAGGCATTTTCCTTCGCACCATCAAGCA
Organism: Burkholderiaceae bacterium; assembly: GCA_044346055.1. GTDB lineage: Bacteria > Pseudomonadota > Gammaproteobacteria > Burkholderiales > Burkholderiaceae_F > JALHMQ01. The sequence continues at coordinate 5,198 of JBIIZX010000111.1, forward strand.
GGAAGGCCTGAAGGTCAACGTCACCGGACTGGCTGCATCGAATGAGCGTGTCTCCGAATATCTGCGCAACCTGCAGAACAACTCGCGCTTTCTCGAGCGGCCTGAGCTCATCGAGATCAAGGCCTCGGCCTCGCAGGGGCCGGGCAACCTTGCCAACCGGCGGTTGTTCGACTTTGCTCTGAACTTCCATTTGAAGCCCACGCCCGAGCGCGCCCAGCTGACCACCAACCGCAATGCGCCGGCCGCTGCCGCAGCACCCCCAGCGCCCGCAGCGCCGGCCGCCGCTGACCAGAAGAAGTAGCCATGGCCAACTCGCGCGACACTCTTTCCCAGTTTCAGGGCCTGACCCTGGAGAACGTGGGCACCTGGCCGCTGGTGCCGCGCGTCGCACTGTGGCTGTTCATCATGGCCGCCTGCGGCGTCCTCGGCTGGTTTCTCGTCTGGAAGGCGCAAGTCGACGAGCTCGATCGCCTGCGCACTGAAGAGCAAAGCCTGAAGGACCAGTACAAGAGCAAGCTGCAGCAGGCCATCAACCTCGAGGAGCTGCGCCGCCAGAAGGAGCAGGTCAGCCAGTACGTGTTGACGCTCGAGAAGCAGTTGCCGAGCAAGGCCGAGATGGACGCACTGCTGTCGGACATCAACCAGGCAGGCATCGGCCGCGGTCTGCAGTTTGAGCTGTTTCGTCCTGGTTCGATCGCAGCCAAGGACTATTACGCCGAGTTGCCGATTGCCGTGCGTATCACGGGCCGCTATCACGACCTCGGTGCGTTTGCTGGCGACATTGCCAATTTGCCGCGCATCGTCACGTTGAACAACCTCAACCTGACGCAGGCCAAGGACGGCGCGCTGGCGCTCGAGACCACCGCCAAGACGTTCCGCTACCTCGATGACGAAGAGCTGGCTAACGCGCGCAAGGCGCGCCAGGCGGCCAAGAAGTGAGGCAAAACGTGACGCCAAAAGGGATGCCAAGGGTGACGCAAGCGATGCGCTCGCTCGCACTGATCGTCGCCGCGCCGCTGGTTCTCAGCGCTTGTGGCTTTTCGAGCGAGACCGAGATCCAGCAGTGGATGGCGGAAACGCGCTCGACGATGAAGCCGAACACGCAGCCGGTGCCCGAACCCAAGCAATTCACGCCGCAGACCTACGAGAGCCGCGCCGTGGTCGATCCGTTCGATGGTCAGAAGATCGTGATGGCCGTTGCGCGCCAGCAGCAAGTGCGCGAGGGGGTCTCAAAGGTGAAGCCTGATCTGGATCGTCGGCGCGAGACACTCGAAGGCTTTCCGCTTGACCAGGTTCGCATGGTGGGCATGATGCGGCAGTCGGGCACCAACGTCGCGCTGGTCGAGAGCAACGGCAGCACGCACATGCTTCGGGTCGGCAATTACGTGGGCCAGAACTTTGGCCTGGTGACACGCATTACCGAAGCGGAAGTGCAATTGAAGGAAATCGTGCAGGACGCGGCCGGCGAATGGGTCGAGCGTCCGGCCAAGCTCGAGCTGCAGGACGCGCCGGCAGCCACACAAGGGAGAAGGCGATGAAGTCCGTTATCCGTTTTCACGCTCTGCTCTCCGCTGCCGCGGTGTGCCTGGGCGCATCGTCCTTGGCCCTGGTGCCCACGGAAGCGGCCGCGCAGGCAAGCGAGAACAGCATCGAGCGCGTGGAGGCCACGCAAACCGGCAACAGCACCGTGCTCACCGTGCAGATGAAAAGCCCGGTTGCCGGCACTCCGCCGAGCTTTTCTGTCGCCAATCCAGCCCGCGTCGCCATCGATCTGCCGCAGACCGTTAACAATCTGGGGCGCAACCTGGTCGAGATCAATCAGGGAGACCTGCGCTCGGTCAACGTGGTGCAGGCGCAGGGCCGCTCGCGGCTGGTGCTCAATCTGAAGCGGCCGGTCACGCATGCCATCAGCGTTGATGGCAACACGGTCACCATCGCCCTCGGCGCTGCCGCGGTCGATACAACCACGTTCCGCCCGGAAGCTGCGGCAACCGCTGCGACGGCAAGCGCCAAAGCGTCAGCCAGCACAGCGGCTGAAGGCCCGCGCAGCTTGCGCGGCATTGATTTCCGGCGTGGCTCCGAAGGCGAGGGCCGCATCCTCGTCGATCTGTCTGACCCAAGCATCAGCGTCGATATCAAGCAGCAGGGCAACCAGGTCATCGTCGAGTTCCTGAACACCACGCTGCCGGAGTCGCTGCGGCGCCGGCTTGACGTGACCGACTTCGGCACGCCCGTGGCGCTGGTAAACACGGTGCAGCAGGGTGCCAACGTGCGCATGACGATTGAGCCGCGCGGCCTGTGGGAGCAAAACGCCTATCAAAGCGACACGCGCTTCGTGGTCGAGGTCAAGCCGGTCAAGGAAGACCCGACCCGCCTGTTCCAGGGTACGCGCCAGGGCTACCAGGGCGAGCGCCTGTCGCTGAACTTCCAGAACGTTGATGTCCGTTCGCTGCTGCAGGTCATCGCTGACTTCACCAACTTGAACATCATCACCAGCGACTCCGTTGGGGGCTCCATCACACTACGGTTAAAGGACGTGCCCTGGGATCAGGCGCTGGACATCATCCTGCAGAGTAAGGGCCTGGACATGCGCAAGAACGGCAACGTGCTGATCGTTGCCCCGCGCGAGGAACTGGCGACGAAAGAGAAGATCGAGTTGGAGGCGCGCAACCAGATCGCCGATCTGGAGCCGCTGCGCACCGAGACCTTCCAGGTCAACTATCAGAAGGCCGAGGACGTGCGCCGTCTGCTGGCGGATGACAAGCAGCGCCTGCTGTCCAAGCGCGGCAGCATCGTGGTCGACCCGCGCACCAACCAGATGTTTGTGCAGGACACGGTCTCGCGCCTGGAAGAAATCCGCCGGCTGCTGCAGAAGGTCGACGTTCCGGTGCCGCAGGTGCTGATCGAAGCGCGCATCGTCGAGGCCGCTGACACGTTCAGCCGCAACCTGGGTGTGCGCTTCGGTGTGGCGCGCATCACGGGCACCGGTGCGTTTGCTGGGGGGACCGGGGTCACGACTGGCGGCGGTGGTGGAGGCGGTTCGTCCAATCCCGGGACGGGTATCGGCGCACCCTCGGGATCGCTTACTGGTGTCGGCGTTTCATCCGTCAACATGGTGAATCTGCCGGCGGGTGGCCTGAATGGCTTCCAGGCGGGCACCTTCGCCCTCACGCTCGTCAACAGCAGCCTGAGCAACTTGCTCAACCTGGAGATCTCGGCCCTTGAGTCCGAGGGTCGCGGAAAGATTGTCTCCAGCCCGCGGGTGGTGACGGCCGACAAGGTGAAGGCGGTGATCGAGCAGGGCACGGAGATCCCGTACCAGCAGGCCACCTCCAGCGGTGCGACCAGCGTGTCGTTCCGCAAGGCCACGCTCAAGCTGGAAGTCACGCCGCAGATCACGCCCGAGGGCTCGATCTTCCTTG
>JBIIZX010000531.1:0-2541 GCA_044346055.1 Burkholderiaceae bacterium
CGCCGCCGACACGCACGCTGCCCTTGTAGACTAGGCCGCGGAGCGAGATCACCGCCACTTCGGTGGTGCCGCCGCCGATATCCACCACCATCGAGCCCGAGGCCTCGGAGACCGGCAGGCCCGCGCCGATCGCGGCGGCCATCGGCTCCTCAATCAGGAACACCTGGCTGGCACCGGCGTTTATCGCCGATTCGCGGATAGCACGGCGTTCCACCTGGGTTGAGCCGCAGGGCACGCAGATGATGATGCGCGGGCTCGGCGCCAGCAGCGTCGAGGGGTGCACCATCTTGATGAACTGCTTGAGCATCTGCTCGGTGACGTCAAAGTCAGCAATCACGCCGTCTTTCATCGGGCGGATCGCCTCGATATTGCCGGGCACCTTGCCGAGCATCTGCTTGGCCTCGCGCCCGACCGCATGGATCATGCGCTTACCGTTGGGCCCGCCCTCTTGCGCGATGGCTACGACCGAGGGCTCGTCGAGCACGATGCCTTTGCCGCGCACGTAGATGAGCGTGTTGGCCGTGCCCAGGTCGATTGCCAGGTCGCTCGAGAAGTAGCTGCGGAGAAATCCGAACATGGATGACCTTCTTTATGGCCGGCGCCGGGCACTGAGGGCTGGAGGGCGCGAGCCGGAATTCTGGATGCTGCCGGTCCCGACGACGGGTGAGTTCCGGATAAAGTGGGCGGCGCGGTATCTTCACGCGGCACCCCGATCCGGCGATGACTTCACCCTTGTGGTGAGGTTTGTCGTCCGTCTCGGAAAGCCTTGTTGCAGCCTAGTTGCCGTTTTGGCGATTGAGCGGGTGAGATAATACAGAAGGCCCGTTGACAAACTTTGAAAGTGCTTGTTCTGCAAGGCGCGTGCAACAGCTCATCCGTACCGCAGCCAAGCCGCTTTTCCCGCCCGTACCTTCACCTTCACCTGCCCATGTCCCTCAGCCTTGACGACGTTCGCCGCATCGCGCACCTGGCACGCATCGAAATCACCGACGCCGAAGCGCAGGCCACGGCCGCGCAGCTGACCGACATCTTCGCGATGATCGAGCGCATGCAGAAGATCGACACGCGCGGCATGGAGCCGATGGCGCACCCGCTCGGTGGCGACCAGCGCCTGCGCGAGGACGTGGCGAGCGAGTCGATCGATCGCGGGGCTAACTTGAAGAACGCGCCGGTCCAGGTCGAGGGCCTGTTTGTCGTGCCGCGTGTGATCGAGTGAGCGTTGGGATTCAGGATTCGGGATTCGGGATTCAGCGAAATGACTGAACTGGCGCACGCAACGGTCGCAGAGCTCGGACGCCTGCTGGATGCGAAGAAGGTGTCCGCAGTCGAGCTGGCGCAGGCCGCCCTCGCGCGCGTCGAGGCCAACGAGGATCTGAACGCGTTCCTGGACGTGCGGCCCGAGGTCACGCTGGCGCAGGCGCGCGCGGCCGATGCGCGGCGCGCGGATGGTGGCTTCGACAAGAGCAGCAGCGCCTTGCTCGGCGTGCCACTGGCGCACAAGGACATCTTCGTCACGCGTGACTGGGCCAGTACCGCGAGCAGCAAGATGCTCAAGGGCTACATGAGCCCGTTCGATGCGACCGTGGTGGCCAATTTGAAGGCCGCCGGCATGGTGTGCCTGGGCAAGCTCAACTGCGACGAGTTCGCGATGGGCTCGTCCAATGAGAACAGCGCCTACGGCAACGTGCTCAATCCCTGGGACAAGACCGCGGTGCCCGGAGGCTCCTCGGGCGGCTCCAGCGCCGTGGTGGCCGCGCGCATTGCGCCGGTGGCCACGGCCACCGACACCGGTGGCTCGATCCGTGAGCCGGCTGCCTTCGCCGGCATTACCGGCACCAAGCCGACCTACGGCCGCCCCTCGCGCTGGGGAATGATTGCCTTCGCCTCCTCGCTCGACACCGCCGGGCTGATGACGTACTCGGCCGAGGACTGCGCGCTGGTGTTCAACGCCATGCTCGGCTTTGATCCCAAGGACTCAACCAGCCTCGACAAGCCGATGGAAGACTTCACGCGGCACCTGAATGACGGCCCGGCGTATGTCCGCGGCCTGAAGATCGGCGTGCCCAAGGAGTTCTTCGGCCCCGGTCTGCAGCCCGATGTCGAGGCCGCGGTGCGCGCGGCGCTGCACGAGTACGAGCGGCTGGGCGCCCAGCTGGTGGAGATCAGCCTGCCCAATGCCGAGCTCGGCATCCCCGTGTACTACGTGATCGCGCCGGCCGAGTGCTCGTCCAACCTGTCGCGCTTCGACGGTGTGCGCTACGGCCACCGCGCCAAGCACTACAGTGATCTGGCCGACATGATCAAGAAGTCGCGCGCCCAGGGCTTTGGCCCGGAGCCGCGGCGCCGCATCCTCATCGGAACCTATGTGCTCTCGCATGGCTACTACGACGCCTACTTTATCCAGGCGATGAAGGTGCGGCGGATCATTGCCGACGAGTTCCAGGCCGCGTTCAGGCAGTGCGACGTGATCATGAGCCCGGTGACCACCAGTGTCGCCTTCGGCTTCGGCGAGAAGGCGGCCGATCCGGTCGCGATGTACCT
>JBIIZX010000112.1:0-8618 GCA_044346055.1 Burkholderiaceae bacterium
TCGATCTTGTCTTGCGTACACTTTGGCATCGGCGATCCTCGGTTGTCTGCAGGCTTCGTTCTCCTCTGACAACGCGCGTAAGCACGTGGCCGCTGACCTCATACTGGTGAAATATCCGGGCTAGATCAGGGGGATTTTTGTGCGCTGCTCGGCCACGCTCGAAAAACTCTCAGGCTCTGAGCGCTGCTTGACCGGCATAGAATCCGCGCGCCTTCTCTGTCCTGCAGCGCGAAGCCCGCACCGCGTGCAGTCACTCCATGGTCCGCGCCAACTTCTGCGCCATTGATTTCGGCACGTCCAACTCCGCGCTCGCGTATTCAGCCTTTGATCCCGCCGGAGATCCCGCCGGTGCAACGATGGTGCTGGCGCAGCTGGAAGGCGAGGCGACGGGCATGCCGACCGCCGTGTTCTACAACGCCGACGATGGCACTGCGCTGTACGGACGCGCCGCAATCGAGGCCTATGTGGATGGCATGGACGGCCGCTTGCTGCGCTCGATCAAGAGCATTCTTGGCTCCGATCTCATGGACGAGGCCACCGAGCTCGGGCAAGGCCGCAGCGTGCAGTACCTGGACGTGGTGGTGAGCTACCTGCGCCATGTGCGCACGGTGGCGGGGCAGCAGGCAGGGCAGCCGCTCACCCGCGCCGTGCTGGGGCGGCCGGTGTTCTTCGTGGACGATGACCCGGTGCGCGATCGTCGCGCGCAGGACACGCTGGCGCAAGCCGCGCTGCACGCGGGCTTCACTGAAGTGAGCTTTCAGTACGAGCCGATTGCGGCGGCGTTCGACTTTGAAGCGCGCCTGCCGCGCGAGGAAATGCTGGTGCTGGTGGCCGACATCGGCGGCGGCACCTCGGACTTTTCGATCCTGCGCGCCAGCCGAAGTCGCCATGCGCCTGCTCATTTGCGTGCCCATATGCGTGCTGACACGCAACGTGATCAAGAGCGGCGCGATGACGTCCTCGCCAACCACGGCGTGCATGTGGCTGGCACCGACTTCGACCGCGCCATCAACCTTGGCGCCTTCATGCCACTGCTCGGCCTTGGCTCGCGCACGCCGCAGGGCAACGCAGTGCCCAACCGCATCTACTTCGATCTGGCCACCTGGCATCTCATCAACACAACCTATGCGCCGCTGCGCCTGGCGCAGTTGCGGCAGGCGCGTCCCATGTACGCCGACCAAGTGGCCTTTGAGCGCATGCTGCATGTGCTTCGTCATCGGCTCGGCCATCTGCTGGCTGGGCGCGCCGAGCAGGCCAAGATCACCACGGCGCTGCATGGCATGGCCACGGTGCAGCTGGACGAGATCGCGCCGCTGCTGGCAATGACGCTCGATGCGCCGCAGCAGGCCGAGGCCTTGCAAGCGTGGTTTGATCGCATCGTGCAGGCCGCGCTGCAGACCTGCAGGCTGGCACAGGTCGCGCCGCAGGCGATCGAGGCGATCTACTTCACCGGCGGCTCCACGGGGCTGGCGCCACTGCGCGCCGCACTGGCCGCACAGTTTTCACAGGCGCAGGAGATCGAGGGCGACCGTTTTGCCAGCGTCGTGCAGGGACTGGCGATCACCGCGCAGCGCCGCTATGGCACTGCCTTGCAGTGATCAGCAGGGACTGGCTGTATCAGCGGCCGAGCATGCGCAGCAGCCCGTCGCAGGGGTTGAGGAAGAACAGCGGCTGCTGTTGCTGCAGGCCCAGCGGATCCTGCGCAATCGGCATCACGAGCGAGAAGGCGTATTGCCGCTCAGGAGTGTCCAGCAGCGCCTCGACCACGCTGCGCAGCGCGGCATCGCCGGCCTTGCGGCCTTCATCGCCGTAGTCGGCACCGAAGGTCTTCAGCACGCAGGCACCGGCGAGCGTGGTCTGCTCTTGCATGCGGCGAATGTCATCGGCATTGATGGTCGGCGTCCGGTTCTGCTCGTTGGCGAGCCACACCTGCCCGCCGGTGGCGATCACGCCCTGCACGGTGATGGCGGCGTGGCGCAGCGCCTCGGCGCGCTCGGTCTGCAGGCCCCAGAGCTCGGCAATGCGACGCTCCACGTCATCGCGCACGCTGTTGTGGTTGCTATCCACGCCCGCGAGCGTCGCGCCATTGGCGGCCACATCGGGCGCGGGTGGCAGAGCAAGGCTGCGGTCGACCCGGATCCATCCCTCGTCCAGGCGCGCCTCGGGCGATGCATCCATGCGCAGCAGCACCGCGCGCACCGCCACACCCAACAGCACCGCGGCGCCAAGCAGGCTCACTGCGAGCAAGAGGTGGTGGCGGGTCATGCGCGGTACTCGGCGCCAGTGCTCGGTGTTAGGTACTCGGTACTCGGTGCCCGGTGCCTCAGTCGACGCCGAGCAACTCGACGTCGAACATCAGCGTGGCATTGGGCGGGATGACATTGCCGGCGCCCCAGGCGCCGTACGCGAGGTCCGGCGGAATCACCAGGCGCCGCTTGCCGCCCACGCGCATCTGCTGCACGCCCTCGTCCCAGCCGCCGATGACCTGGCCCTTGCCCAGCGAGAAGCGAAACGGCTCGTGCCGGTCCAGGCTCGAATCGAACTTGGCACCGATCTGCCCGTTTTCGAACAGCCAGCCGGTGTAGTGCACCGTCACGCTTGCACCCACTTGAGCAACATCGCCCTGGCCTGTCACCACATCGTCGTACTGCAATCCACTCGCGGACGTCTGCATTGCGGCTCTTTCTTTAGCAAAATTGGTCGAAGCGCGAGCGTAGCGCCCCTGGCGACGCCTTCGCCGCGGCTGCTCGCTGGCACCCGTGGGTTGTCCCAGCGCGCGCTTCTCGCTCTAATGTGTCGCGCCAGGACGTCGAACACAACAACACAACAACGGGAGGAGACATGACAACGCACTCCAGGCGGAGGATGGTGGCGGGCGCGCTTGCGGCGGCTGCATCGAATACAACCATCGCATCCTTTGCGACCCTGATCGCACCGCAAGTCCGCGCCCAGAGCTGGCCCATCAAATCGATCCGCTTCGTGGTGCCGTTTGCTCCCGGTGGCAGTTCCGAGATCGTCGCGCGCTCGCTCGCGGCTGGACTGACGAAAACACTGGGTCAGACCGTGTTCGTGGAAAACAAGCCCGGTGCCGCCGGCAATATCGCGATGCAGGAGGTGGCTGGCAGCCCGCCAGATGGCCACACCCTGATCCTCGGCCACATCGGCACGCTGGCTGTCAATCCGTTCATCTTCGACAAACTGCCCTACGACCCGGTGCGCGACTTCGCACCCATTTCGCTGCTGGCCAAGGTGCCGAGCCTGTATCTCGTGCCGGCCGCATCGCCCATCAAGTCGCTGCGCGAGTTCATCGAGGCCGCCCGCAAGAACCCGGGCAAGTTCAACTACGGCAGTGCGGGCAATGGCAGCGCCGGACACCTGGCCATGGAGTACCTGAAGGCCGCCGCCAACCTGTTCATCGTGCACGTGCCATATCGCGGCACCGGCCCGCAGCTGACCGACCTGCTCGCCGGTCGCCTTGATGCCGCCGCGGTGGGCGCGCCCGCCGTGCTCGGCCATGTGCGAGCGGGCACCTTGCGCGCGATCGCCACCGGCACCCGCGAGCGGCTGCCGCAATTGCCCGATGTGCCGACCGTCGCCGAGCAAGGACTGCCCGGCTTTGAAATGACGCAGTGGTACGGACTGCTGGCACCGGCCAAGACGCCGGCGCCGATCCTCGCGCGATTGGCAGAGGAAACGCAGAAGGCCACGCGGGCCGAGGGCATGCGCAAGCGGCTGACCGATGACACGGCGCTGCCGGTGGGCGATGCGCCGGGCGAGTTCGCCGCGTTCATCGCGGCGGAGCAAAAGCGCTGGAAGCCGGTGATCGAGCGGGCGCGCATCAAGCCCGATTGAGTTCGCTTGCGTTCCACTGAGTTCGATTGCGTTCGATTCCGCCAGAGCGTGGCGGTGGACTTGCTTCGACGCGATTGCGTGTAACGGCATATCGTGTGAACTGGGCTTGATGAGGCCAGCATGAAAACGTCGCACCGCTTTCTGATGCTCGCCGCCCTGGGGCTTGGCTTGTCCGCTTGCGGCGGCGGCGGTGGCAGCAGCACGCCAGCACCCGCACCACCGGCTCCGCCACCGCCACCGCCGGCGGTGGTCTTTCCGCCAGCACCGGCCGCGTGGCGTGTCAGCGGCACCGCCGGCTTCGCAAGCAACTGCGATGGCGTGCCGGCGACCGGCACCGTTTACCCGGAAGCCGAAGTCGAGCCGCATGTGGCTGTCAGTCAACAGAACGCATTGCGCCTGATCGGCGGCTGGCAGCAGAACCGCTGGTCCGATGGCGCCGCGCAAGGCCTGCTGGCGGCTTACTCAGCCGATGGTGGTGCCACCTGGCAGACGAGCCGGCCGGCGTTCACGCGTTGCACCGGCGGCAGCGCGGGCAACGGCGGCGACTACGAGCGTGCCTCCGACCCCTGGATTGCAATCAGCCCCAATGGCACGGCCTACTTCATGGCGCTAGCCGTCAATGGCGCCTCGTTCGCGCCGGGCTCGGCCAACGCGATGCTGGTGGCGCGCTCCACCGACGGCGGGCAGAGCTGGGGCGCGCCGACCACACTGATCCGCGACGGTGCCAGCGCATTCAACGACAAGAACGCCATGACTGCCGATCCACTGGACGCCCGCTATGTCTACGCGGTGTGGGATCGCATCTCCGGCAGCCGCGGACCGACGCTGTTCACGCGTACGGTCGATGGCGGTGCAAGCTGGGAAGCAGCGCGCGTGATCTACGACCCCAGCATTGCTGCACCCACCACCAACGCGCAGACCATTGGCAACGTGATCGCCGTGGTGCCGGCCGGCCCGCAGGCCGGCACGCTGGTCAATTTGTTCACCGAGATCGTCGGCAATACACCGAGCTTGCGCGTGCAGCGCTCGACCGATCGTGGCGTGAACTGGTCGGCACCCATCACGGTGGCCGCGCTGCAGTCCATCGGCGCCAAGGATCCAACCACCAATGCCGCGATCCGCGACGGCAGCGCCCTGGCGCAGATTGCCGCCGCGCCAAACGGCGACCTGTATGTGGTCTGGCAGGACGCGCGCTTCGCTTCCGGCCAGGTGGATGCCATCGCCTTTGCGCGCTCCGCCGATGGCGGCCTGACCTGGTCCGCGCCGCGCCGCCTGAGCCCGGCGCAGACCGCAGCGGCCTTCACGCCGCAGGTCGCCGTGCGAGCCGATGGCGTGATCGCGGTGAGCTACTACGACTTGCGCGACGACACCAGCGATACCGCCACGCTGCCCGCCAGCCTGTGGCTTGCAGTGTCGCGCGACCAGGGTGCAGCGTGGAGCGAGCAGCGCTTGAGCGGGCCGTTCGATCTGCTCGCTGCACCCAATGCACGCGGACTGTTTCTGGGCGACTACCAAGGGCTGGTGGCCAGTGGCACGGCCTTCGTGCCGTTTTACGTGCAGACCACCGGCGTGGGTGCTGCCAATCGCACCGATGTGTTCGCCGGCCGGGTGGTGCCGACGACCATGGCGGCGGCGAGTGCGAGCATGACGCGCGCCAGCGTTGGCGCATCGTCGTCGTCGACGGTCGACTTCAGCGCTGCCGTGCGTGCCAACGTGGTCCGGCAGCGCGCGTGGCGCATGCAGGACCGCAACCCCGCGAGTCAATCGCAAGCACGCTGATCAAGAGAGATTTATGCAGCAAGGCGACGGGGCACGCCCGGCGCGGTGAAGCGGTTTTAGCGCAGCCGCAGCACGTAATAGCCAAAGCCCAGCGTGTCGCGGCCCCAGCGCAGCCAGCCGTCCTGCCAGCGTTCGACCCGGGCGCGCCAGGCCGGCGTGTCGGCGTCCTGCGGATGGTGGTGGCAGAACTCGAGTACGTTCTTGGCATACAGGCCCTCGTACTCGTCCCACTCATCGGTTGACGCGGTGGTTGTGTAGAGCACGTCGTAGCCCACGCTGCGCGCGCGCTGGGCGTTCTCGGCGTGGCTACCCATCTGGTCCTCGTGCCCGGCAATCAGATCAAGGAACGCCGGTGCCGGCGCCCTGGCCCAATAGCCTTCACCCACCAGCACGACCGCGCCCCGATTCAGGCACCGCCGCAGGTCGGTCAGCAGGCGCTGCAGACCGCCCAGGTAGTGGGCAGCACCGAGGCAAAGCGCAGCATCGAACTCGCCGCCCTTGTTGAGAACAGCGCCGCCCGATTGCTCCAGCAGCTTTAGCCGGCCGCCGGCCACCAGCGCAAAGTGCGCGCGCTTGGCCTCGGCCACGAAATGCGGATTCACATCGACGCCGAGCCCGCTGCAGCCCCAGCGCTGCAGCACCATGGCGAGCAAATTGGCCTTGCCGCAACCGAGGTCGAGCACCTGGGAGCGAGCGTGCAGGCCGAGCAACTCGACCATGACGGCCGCCTTGGCGTCTGACAACGGCCCGCCAAAGCGGTGGGCGCGATGCGCAACCGTGGTGAAACGATAGGGATCGGCCGCATCCAGGTGCGACGGCAGCGGCATGTCGTTCATGTTCATGGGAGGGCCAGGTGATTCACGCCGCAAATGCGCGCGGCAAACAACGGCACGCTACCGGACGACGGCTGCAACACGCCGCTCGAAAGCACGCACGGCGCCTGCCTTTTCTGTCGATTGCCGACGCAGGGCTGCCCGCGACTACACTGCGCTTTCTCTCTAGCAAACGCGCTTTTTGCGCACACTTTCCCGTTGGCTCCCATGGATACGCTGCAAGCGCAACGTGCTGTCATCCGCAGCCGCATCGCAGCTGTCAGAAATGCACTGACACGACGTCAACTGACGGCGCTCGTGGTGCCGTCGTCCGACCCGCACCTGTCGGAATACCTACCCGAGCGCTGGCAGGGCCGACAGTGGCTGTCGGGCTTCACGGGCTCGGTGGGCACGCTCGTGGTCACAGCCGACTTCGCCGGCCTGTGGGTCGACAGCCGCTACTGGGTGCACGCAGAAGCGGAACTCGCGGGCACCGGCATCGCGCTGATGAAGGTCAACGTGGCTGCCAGCACCGCGCACATCGACTGGCTGGCCGAGCACATGCCCAAGGGTGCGCGCGTGTCGGTGGATGGCGCTGTCGTTGGCTTGGCCGTGCAGCGGCAGCTGGCCGCCGCGCTCACCGCCGGCGGCGCGCAACTGGTCACCGATATCGATCTCTTGAACGACGTGTGGCCGGACCGCGCAGCCTTGCCGACGGCGAGCGTGTACGAGCACAAGGCGGAGTTCGTTGCCACCGACAGGCAGGGCAAGCTCGCGCAGCTGCGCTCGGCCATGCAGGCGCAGGGCGCGCAGTGGCACTTCATCTCGACCCTCGATGACCTGGCGTGGCTCTTTAACTTGCGCGGCGCCGATGTGACCTACAACCCGGTGTTCGTCGGTCACGCCCTGATCGGCCAGGAGCGCGCCACGCTGTTCATCGCCGAGGGCAAGGTGCCGCCACAGCTGGCCGATGCACTGGAAGGCGAAGGCGTGGACCTGAGGCCGTACGACTGGGCGCCGGCCGCATTGGGCCGCCTGCCGGCCAACGCAACCATGCTGATCGATCCCAAACGCATCACCTACGGCCTGCGCAGCGCTGTGCCGGCCAGCGTGCGCGTGGTCGAGGCGATCAACCCCACCACCTTGCTCAAGAGCCGCAAGACCGAGTTCGAGATCGCCCACACGCGGCGCGCCATGGAGCAGGACGGCGCGGCACTGGCCGAGTTCTTTGCCTGGTTTGAAGCGGCGGTGGCGCGCGGCGAGCGCATGACCGAGATCACCATCGACGAGCAGATCTGCGCGGCGCGCGCGCGACGGCTGGGCCTGGTAAGCCCGAGCTTTTCGACGATCGCGGGCTTCAACGCCAACGGCGCAATGCCGCACTACCGCGCCACCGAGGATTCGCACGCGGTGATCGAGGGCGAAGGCCTGCTGCTGATCGACTCCGGCGGCCAGTACGAGTACGGCACCACGGACATCACGCGCGTGGTGCAGGTGCGCGCGACCACACCGGCGCAGCGGCGCGACTTCACGCTGGTGCTAAAAGGCATGATCAATCTGTCGCGCGCGGTGTTTCCACGCGGCACCCGCAGCCCGCTGCTCGACACGCTGGCGCGTGCGCCGATCTGGTCGGCCGGCGTGGACTTTGGACACGGCACCGGCCATGGCGTGGGCTATTTTCTGAACGTGCATGAAGGCCCGCACGGCATCACGCCGCACCTGCCGCCGGAGCCGCAAACGGCAATGGAGCCGGGCATGATCACGAGCAACGAGCCGGGCATCTACCGCGCCGGCAAATGGGGCGTGCGTATAGAGAACCTGGTGCTCAACGTGCCGGCCGACACCGGCGCGGAGCGCGCCGAGTTTGGCGAGTTTCTCAAGTTCGAGACGCTGACGCTGTGCCCGATCGATGTGCGCTGCATCGAGCGCAGCCTGATGAACGCGGACGAGATCGCGTGGCTCAATGAGTATCACGCGCAAGTGCGTCGCCGCCTGGCGCCCCTGGTGGGCGGCGAGGCGCTCGCGTGGCTGGAGCGTTCCACGGTCCCGCTCGCCTGAGCAAAACCTGCCGCCGCCATGACAGCGGCGGCAGTCTTGCCTCACCTCAGAGCCTGAGAGTTTTTCGAGCGTGGCCGAGCAGCGCACCAAACCCCCCCTGATCTAGGCGCAAAGCGC
>JBIIZX010000113.1:0-8610 GCA_044346055.1 Burkholderiaceae bacterium
TTGACAGGGACCCGCCCTGCCTGCGGCAGCGCGCCTAGATTGCGATCGTTCTGGAGGTCACGCATGTGCGATCCAAGCGTTAACAGGCCCTAGGTGAAACACCGGGCACGCGCGGTGGCGGCTTCGCATACACACGCTGTCATTTCCTTGTTACCCTGCCCGACCGATCGACCCCGGGGCGCTGCTGCCCTGCAGAGGCTCGACACACAAGGCCAAGGAGATAGCGATGAAGCCCCTCATTTCGCGCCCGCTCGGCGGCGCCCTGCTCGCGCTGGCCGCGTTTGCCTCGTTTGCGCTGCCGCTGTCGGCTCACGCGCAGGCCTTTCCCAACAAGCCCATCCGCCTGATCATCCCGTTTCCGCCGGGCGGCACCACCGACATCGTCGGCCGCCTGGTGGCCGATGAGATCGGCAAGAACCTCGGCCAGCCGGTGGTTGTTGAGAACCGCGGCGGCGGCGGCGGTGCCATCGGCGCCACTGAAGTGAAAAACGCCACGCCCGATGGCTACACCATTGGCATCGCAACCGTGTCGACGATGGCCGTGAACCCGGCCTGCAATCCGAAGCTGCCTTACAGGTCGCCCGATGACTTCGCGATGATCACCAACCTGGCGGCCGTGCCGAACGTCATCGTGGTGAATCCGACCAAGGTGCAGGCCAAGACCATGGACGAGTTCGTGGAGTTCCTGAAGGCCAACCCGGGCAAGCTGTCGTATGCGTCCTCGGGCACCTGCGGAATCGGCCACATGATGGGTGAGCTGTTCAAGGTGGCCAGCGGTGCCTACATCGTGCACATCCCGTATCGCGGCGCCGGTCCGGCGCTCAATGACGTGCTGGCCGGTCAGGTCGAGATCCTGATGGATAACCTGCCGTCGTCGCTGCCGCATATCCAGAGCGGCAAGCTGCGCGTGCTTGCGGTGGCGGCACCCAAGCGGCTCGAGATGTTGCCCAACGTGCCCACGCTGGCCGAGGCGAAGATGCCGAGCGTCAATGATCAGGTCTGGTACGGGTTGGTGGCGCCGGCCAAGACGCCGGATGCGGTGGTCAAGCGGCTGCACGAGGCAACGGTCAAGGCGCTGCAAAACCCGGAAGTGCGCACCAAGCTCGCCGCACAAGGCGCCTCGCCCGTTGGCAACACGCCAGAGGAGTTCCGCGCGCAGATCATCGCCGAGCGCGACAAGATGATGGACCTGGTGAAGAAGCAGGGGATCAAACTCGAGCAGTAACGTGTTCGCTTTGCGTGTGCGCGACTTGCTTCGCTCGTCGCACGTGCACGCAAAGCGGAATAGTTGGAGGCCCGCCCTTGGGGCGGCCCGGCGGGCGGGCCTAGGCGGCTGCGCGCTCCGCCGCGCTCGGTGCTTCGCACCTCGCTGGGAACGAAAAAGGGGACGTCTTGCGTCCCCTTTTTCGTTGATGCCGGCGGAAGACCTGTGCCTCATGGTGACAGCACTTTCATCGACGACGCCGTCGCCCTTGCCCTTGTCTGTGCTCTTCGCGCTCTTCGTGCTCTTCGTGTGATCAAACACTCGATCGAATGGCACCGAGCTCCCGGCACGGCGAGAAAGACCGCGAACCGCGTGCCATCCCCGCGCAAGCGGGGATCCACTTCATCGCCGCAACTACGCGGCCAACTTTTCCGCGGCAACCTCGTTCGAGCTGTGCCGGATCAGGAAGTCGAAGGCGGACAACGCCGCCTTCGCACCATCGCCGGCAGCGATGATGATCTGCTTGAACGGGGTGGTGGTCGCGTCCCCGGCGGCAAAAACACCGGGCAGGTTGGTGGCGCCACGGGCGTCGACTTCGATCTCGCCGTACTTGCTCAGGTTGACGGTGCCCTTGATCCACTCGGTATTTGGCACGAGACCGATCTGCACGAACACGCCCGCGAGATCGACGCGGTGCTCGGCGCCAGTCTTGCGGTCCTTGAACACAAGGCCGTTGACCTTCTGGCCATCGCCCGTGATCTCGGTCGTTTGCGCGTTGGTGTGGGTCGTGACGTTGGGCAGGCTGGCGAGCTTGCGCATCAGCACCGCGTCGGCCTTCAGCTGATCGGCGAACTCGACCAGCGTCACGTGCTCGACCACGCCGGCCAGATCGAT
Organism: Burkholderiaceae bacterium; assembly: GCA_044346055.1. Lineage (GTDB taxonomy): Bacteria > Pseudomonadota > Gammaproteobacteria > Burkholderiales > Burkholderiaceae_F > JALHMQ01. Next base: position 2,099 of record JBIIZX010000113.1, read on the forward strand.
GGCCGCTTCCACACCGGAGTTGCCGCCGCCGATCACGGCGACCTGCTTGCCCTTGAACAGCGGACCGTCGCAGTGCGGGCAGTAGGCCACGCCCTTGTTGGCGTACTCGACTTCGCCCGGCACGCCGACCTTGCGCCAGCGCGCGCCGGTTGACAGCAGCACCGTGCGCGCCCGCAGTTCCACGCCATTGGCCAGGCGCACGGTGGTGATGCCGCCGGGATTGGCGGCGGGCACCAGCGCCTCCACGCGCTGGCCGCCCATGATGTCGACGTCGTACACGCGCGCATGCGCTTCCAGTGCGGCGGCGAACTTCGGCCCCTCGGTTTCCAACACCGAGATGAAGTTCTCGATGCCGAGCGTATCCAGTGTCTGGCCACCGAGGCGCTCGGCCACCAGTCCCGTCTTGATGCCCTTGCGGGCGGCATAGACGGCGGCTGCAGCACCGGCCGGGCCGCCCCCGACGATCAGCACGTCGAACACGTCTTTCTTGGCGAGCTTGGCTGCGTCGCGCGCAGCGGCATTGGTGTCGATCTTGGCCAGGATCTCGCTGATCTCCATGCGGCCGGAGGCAAACGGCTGCCCGTTCAGATACACACTCGGCACCGCCATGATCTGGCGCGCCTCGACTTCGTCCTTGAACAGGCCGCCATCGATCGCCACGTGCCTGATGCACGGATTGAGCACCGCCATCAGGTTGAATGCCTGCACCACGTCCGGGCAGTTATGACAGGTGAGCGACATGTAGGTCTCGAACACGAACTCGCTGCCTTCAGCGGCTTCGAGACGCTGGATCTGCTCGATGACTTCAGCCTCCAGCTTGGGCGGATGACCGCCGGCCTGCAACAGCGCCAGCACCAGTGACGTGAACTCGTGCCCCATGGGAATGGCGGCAAAGCGCACGCCCATATGGGCGCCCGCGCGGCTGATCGAGAACGACGGACGGCGCGCGTCGGTACCGTCGTAGCGCACGGTCAACAGCGGCGACAGCGGCGCAATCACGTCCAGCAGCTCGCGCAGTTCGCGCGAGGCCTCGCGCTCATCGACGGAGGCGACGATCTCCACCGGCTGCTGCAGGCGTTGCAGATAGGCGGCAAGCTGAGCCTTGAGGTTCTCGTCCAACATCAGTCAGTCCTAAGACAAGTAGCTAGTGCGTGAGTGGTTGGTGTTTGAGTAGCTAGTGTTTGACTGGCTAGTGTTTGAGCGGCTCATACGAGATTAGACAGTCGCAGGGGCAGCAAGCGGTGGATTTCACTCCACCACTAGCCACTCCCCCACTCGCCACTGCCCTTAGATTTTTCCGACCAGGTCGAGCGACGGGGTCAGCGTTTTCGCGCCTTCCTGCCACTTGGCCGGACACACCTGACCCGGGTTCTTGGCGATGTACTGGGCCGCCTGCAGCTTGCGCAGCGTCTCCTTGACGTCGCGGGCGATGGCGTTGTCGTGAACCTCGGCGGTCTTGATCACGCCGTCCGGGTTGACGACGAAGGTGCCGCGCAGCGCCAGGCCCTCTTCGGGGATCAGCACGTCAAAGGCGCGTGCCAGCGCGTGCGTGGGATCGCCCACCAGCGGGAACTTGGCCTTTTTCACGGCGGGGCTGGTCTCGTGCCACACCTTGTGCGCGAAGTGCGTGTCGGTGGTGACGATATAGACCTCGGCGCCCAGCGACTGGAACAGGTGGTAGTTGTCGGCAGCGTCCTCGACCTCGGTCGGGCAATTAAAGGTGAAGGCGGCCGGCATGAAGATGAACACGGTCCACTTGCCCTTGATCGACTGGTCGGTGACTTCGACGAACTTGCCGTTGTGGAATGCGTTTGCCTTGAACGGCGGGACATGGGTATTGATGAGCGACATGCGTCAGTCCTGTTGTTGGTGGGAGGGGTTGAAAAGGCGTTGGCAGCGGCAGGGGGCGCAATAGACCGGACATCGCTGAGCCCTGGCCGCCACATCGAGGCGAATTGTCCCTCTATCGGTGGAGCCTAGCTAATTTGTTTTTCCTAACACCTCCATAGCCAGCCGGGCAGCTTCCCAGGCGGCTCACGGGACGGTCTGCGACAATCCCACCCTAAGCACATGAACGCTCCGGCCCCATCTCGCCCGCCGGCGGCAACGGCGCCGCTGGCAAGCTCGACCTGCCTCGCATGGTCGTTTGTCATCGTGTGGGGCTCGGGCCACCTGGCGAGCAAGGCGGGACTGCAGCACGTTGCGCCCTTCACCTTCCTGACGCTGCGCTTTTCACTTGGCGTGCTGGTGCTCATCCCGCTGCTCCTTTTGGCAGCGCGGCGTCAACCCCTGCGCTGGCCCGCGGACCGCATCACCTGGGGGCACGTGATCATCGCCGGCTTGCTGATGCACGCCGCCAACCTTGGCGGCAGCCATTACGCGCAGTATCTCGGCATGTCAGCCGGCGTCACGGCGCTGGTGCTGGCCACGCAGCCGCTGGCCACCGCGTTCATTGCGGCTGCGCTCCTGCATGAGCGGCTGCGGCCGTATCAATGGGTCGGCGTGTTCGTCGGGCTGCTGGGCGTGGCCTTCGTGGTCTGGCACAAGATCGACGTGAAGGCGATCCATGCCGACGCCGTGGTCGCCGTGCTGATCTCGCTCACGGCGATCACGGCCGGCACCCTATATCAGCGCGTGTTCTGCCCCAGCATCGACCTGCGCACCGGCACCTTCATCCAGTTTGCCGCGAGCCTCGTGCTGCTGCTGCCCCTGGCGGGCGCGGTGGAAGGCTTCAAGGCGGATCTGGTGCCGGTGGTGTTCGCTGCCATTGCCTTCCTCGTGTTCTTTGGCTCGATCTTCGCCACCAACGTGCTGCATACCCTCATGCGGCGCGGCGAGGCCACACGGGTCACGAGTCTGCTCTACCTGACGCCGATCGTTGCGGTGGTGCTGGAGTGGCTGCTGTTCGGCTTGGTCCCCACGGTGCTCACGGTGATCGGCATCATCATCGTGTGCGCTGGCGTGGCCATGGTCGCGTGGCAGCCGCGCCGACAGCCGCCGAAGAGTCCGGCTTGACACTGCCACGCATCATCCTGGTTGCGGTGCTGGCGCACCTGGCGCTGTCGGCCGCGCGGCTCACGGGATCGCTGTATGCGCTGTCGCAAGGCGCGTCCACGTTCACGGTCGGCGTGGTGATCGCCCTCTTCGCCCTGGTGCCCATGCTGCTCGCGGTGCGCACCGGCCGCTGGCTCGACGCGGTGGGCTCGCGCAAGCCGCTCACACTTGGCACCGCGCTGATCCTCGGCGGCGTGACGCTGCCCGCGCTTTTTCCCTATCAGGTGGCCGACATCGGACCGCTGCTGGTCGCCAGTGCGCTGATCGGCACCGGCTCGCTGTTCGTGCAGATGACGGCGCAGCACCTCGTGGGCCATCGTGCCGCCGCTGGCAGCCGCGCCGCCGACTTCAGCTGGCTTGCGCTCGGCTTCTCGGTCTCAGGCTTGCTCGGACCGGTGGCCAGTGGCCTGTTGATCGACGCATTTGGCCACCGCGTGACCTACGGTGCCATGGTCGGCGTGGTGCTGGTGCTGGTGGTCGTCCTGTGGGTCAGTCGCAACCAACTCACCGCGCAAAATGAGTCGGTGCTGGCTGCCGCGCCGGCGCCGATGTTCGATCTGTTTCGGCATCGCGGCGTCCGCGATGTGCTGATCGCCACCGCCCTCATCACCACGGCCTGGGACCTGCAGAGCTTCCTGGTGCCGATCCACGGCACACTGGTCGGGCTGTCGGCCGCGCAGATCGGCCTTGCGCTCGGCAGCTTTTCGGCTGCGACCTTCGTCATCCGGCTGGCGATGCCCTGGCTGTCGCGCTCGTTCAACGAGTGGCAGGTGCTGACGTTCACACTGGTGATCTCGACCTTCGCGTTTGCGCTGATACCTCTGTCGACCGCGCTGGCGCCGTTACTCGCTGTGATGTTCCTGCTGGGGCTTGGCCTGGGCGCGGCGCAGCCAAATGTGATGGCGCTGCTGCACGAGCGCGCGCCGGCGGGTCGAGTTGGCGAAGCACTTGGCCTGCGCGTGGCCATCATCAACGGTTCTTCTGTCGTGCTGCCGCTCGTCTTTGGCGCGGCCGGTGCCGTGGCCGGCGCCAAGGCCGCCTTCTGGGGCATTGCCCTGATGCTCGCGGCGGGCAGCGTGGCTGCCCACAAACGCGCACGCGACAGCCGACCGCGCGGCACGGCGGCGCCACAGGACAGCGGCGAATGAAGCCGACCGTGGTTCCCAATCGGCGCCTGACCGAGGATGAACTGCACTCATCCATGCGAGGCGCGCTGGCGCAACTGCCCCCCGGCACGCCACTTTGGATCTTTGGCTATGGGTCGCTCATCTGGAAGCCGGAGTTCGACTTCGACGAACGCGTGCCGGCGCGCATCTTTGGATTTCACCGCCGACTGTGCTTGCGCTCGGTGCGCTACCGCGGCACCGAGGAGTGTCCGGGCCTGGTGGCGGGGCTGGATCGCGGCGGCTCCTGTGCCGGCATTGCGTACCGGCTGCGCGCCGCGACACTTTCGGAGCAGTTCGCGCGGCTGTGGGAGCGCGAGATGTTTCTCGGCTCGTATGCGGCCCACTGGCTGCGCGCCAAGCGGCTGGACAACGGCGATGTGGTGCGTGCGCTGGCCTTCGTGGTCCGGCGCGATGCGAGCAGCTATTGCGGCGCCTTGAGCGACTTGCAGGTGCTGGAGGTGCTGCGACGTGCGTGCGGCATCTACGGTTCGAGCCTCGACTATCTGCGACACACGGTGCAAGCCCTGCACGCCGACGGCCTGCGCGATGTGCAGTTCGAGCAACTGCTGGCGCAAGCGGAGCGCGGCAGGGCCGCGCATGACACATGATGGCGCGGTCGCGCCTATGATGGTTCGTCGGTGCGCGAGGCGCACGTCCTGGGCGGCGAACGCCGTCTTCATCAGTCATTCATCATGGATATCGCAGACATCCGCATCGACTACAAGCGCGGCGAGCTTGATGAAGCGCATGCCGCGGCCGATCCGATCGCGCAGTTTTCCCGCTGGTGGGACGAAGCCGGCCGGTCCGAGATCGCCGAGGTCAATGCGATGACGCTGGCCACCGCCGATGCGCAGGGCCGTCCGAGCGCTCGCACCGTGCTGCTCAAGGACTTCGATGCGCGCGGCTTCGTGTTCTACACAAACTACGACAGCCGCAAGGGCCGCGAGCTGGCCGCCAACGCGCAGGCCTGCCTGCTGTTCTTCTGGAAGGAGCTCGAACGGCAAGTACGTATCGATGGCCGCGTGGAGCGCGTGAGCGCAGCAGAAAGCGACACCTACTTCGCCAGCCGGCCACTGGCCAGCCGCATCGGCGCGTGGGCTTCACCGCAAAGCGAGCCGATCTCGGGCAAGGCTTGGCTTTTGGCGCGTGCGGCCGAAATGGGACTGAAGCACGGCCTTCATCCGGCCCGGCCGCCACACTGGGGCGGCTTTCGCGTGTTGCCGCAGTCGATCGAGTTCTGGCAGGGCCGGCCGTCACGCCTGCATGACCGGCTGCTGTATACGCGAGCCGAGGCAGGGTGGCAGCAGCTGCGCCTGGCGCCGTGAAGCTTCGTGTCAACGAAGACGGCCGCGATCCATTGTTCATGCGCTGGCCGGCAATTACGCCATTCCGTCTAACGCGTTCGCCCGCGGGCGAGCTTCCCATGCCGCTATGATCGCCGCTTCCGCTGTCCGCGCTGTATCAGTGAGGGTGTACCGATGAGTGAGAGCCCAATCTCGATCGTCATAGTCGAGGACGAGCCCGAGTTCCGCCGGCGTTTTGCGCAGATCATCGAAAGCGAGCCGAGCATGCGACTGGTTGGCGTGGCTGCCAACCGGCGCGATGCGCAGGTCATCGTTGAAAAAGAGAACTTCGACGTCCTGCTGATCGACCTTGGCCTACCCGACGGCAACGGCATTGAGCTGATCCGCCAGGTGAGCCAGAAGAAGCCTGACGCGGACATCATGGTCGTCACCGTTTTTGGCGATGAGCAGCACGTGGTCTCCTCGATCGAGGCCGGTGCCACCGGCTACATTCTCAAGGACTCCACTCCGGCCGATGTCATCTCCTGCATCCGCCTGCTGCGCGCCGGCGGCAGCCCGGTGAGCCCGGTGGTCGCACGCAGCGTGTTGCGCGCCATTCGCAATCGCATGGGTGCCACCTCGCCCGCGGCGCGCACCGCCACGCCCGAAAACAACCCGTTGTCGGCGCGCGAGACCGAGATCCTGCAGTTGCTCGCCAAGGGCATGAGCTTCAACGAAATCGGCGAGATCCTCGGCATCTCGCCGCACACGGTCACCGCGCACATCAAGAAGATCTACCGCAAGCTGGCCGTGCACTCACGCGGCGAAGCGGTGTACGAAGCGACCCAGATGGGTCTGCTGCGCACCTGAACCCGGCGCCCCGCGCTGCCCCCGGCGGCCACGCACTGGCCGCCGCTCCTGCTCCCCCCTGCCGGCGGCCCCTCGTGCCCAGGTCACAGTTTTCACGGCCCTCGCTGCCCACTGTGTTCCGCGCCTGGCTGCTGGCGCT
>JBIIZX010000114.1:0-8573 GCA_044346055.1 Burkholderiaceae bacterium
CGAAACCCGCTTCGCACGCGAGCGCGCGCTGCACTGGCTGGTCCAGGCAGCCGGCAATTGTCCAGTCGCCTGCAACGCCAACGGATCGGACCTGCCGCAGCGTATCGGTCCAGTACTCGACGCGACCGGACACCGGGGCCGGAATCCAGAGAAAGTCCGGCTCGCACAGGTCGATCGCCGGCATCTCCATCGTCAGATGGTGGCTGAAGACACGAAAGCCAACCGTCACGTAGTAGCCGCGCAGGAACTCGATGAAGGCGCGGATGCGGTGGGCCGACACCGCAGTACCGGGCGCGCCGCAGAGCATTACGGTGAGGCGATGGCACAGCAGACAGTTGTCGGCGACCAGCCCCACCAGTGTCTCGAGTTCGCGCTGCACGGCGCTCAAGGACAGTTGCAGCCCCACGTGCCGCACGGTTTCGGCCTCGAGCAGGCGGAACGATGAGCCCAGGGCGCTGGCCTGGATGCGCGCCCACTGATCGACCGTCGGTTCAAAGGCGTGCGCGGTGTAGCGCAACTCATCGAACCAGCGCTTGCCGTTGCCCAGCGAGCGCACGGGCCTCACGCCTGCACGCACCCCCTGGCCGGAGAACGCATGACCGCTTTCAAGATCGGGGAGGAGATGGAAGACAGGCGTGGCAGCAGGCATGCTTGAGCAGGGACAGGAGCGATGTCGCATTGTCGGCATCTGCAGAAAAACCGCCATCCACCGAAATGCTGAGGAGCCATCGGCAGGCACAACTGCACGACCGCAGGTAGGGGGAACGCTTCCCATGCCAACGCACCCGCTCAAGCGTCACGCAAGCGCCATCGTGTGGCACCAGCGGGCGGACGACACGCGGGTCATCAAGCACACGGCTGCGCCGATGCGCCGGCGGGCGAGATAGCCCGACCCCGAGGCTTGCGCCCACCGCGCGGCGCCGATCAGCCTGAGCCTGTCGTACCCTGCCCTGCCGTACCCGGCCCTGCCGCTCCTTGCACCGCCTGGTAGTGCGAGACAACTGGAAACGGATCGTAGAAGTGATGCAGCAGTCGCTTCCACTCCTGGTACTGGACGGACTTGCGGAAGCCGACCTCATGCGCATCGAGCGACTCCCAGCGCACCAGCAGCACGAACTCGTTGGGGCGCTCCACGCAGCGTTGAAGCTCGTGCGATACGTAGCCCGGCATCGAAGCAATGATGGCCTGCGCCTGGAGAAACGCCGCCTCGAACTCGTCGGCGAGACCGGTACGCACGGACAGCGGGGCGACTTCGAGGATCATGGCGCTCCACCTCGGTCATTGATCAAATCGCTTGTGCCTTGCGCAATCAGGACCACGGCACTTCCATTCGGCCTGGCGCTCATACCGCCGCCGCCAACCGCGTCCCCTGCTCGATCGCACGCTTGGCGTCCAGTTCAGACGCCTCGTCGGCACCGCCGATGAGTTGCACGCTCACACCTGCGGCCTGCAGCGGTGCGTGCAGCTCGCGCAGCGGCACCTGGCCGGCGCACAGCACCACCGTGTCGCACTCGATGAGCTGCCCATCCTTGCGCGCCTCGCCATAGGTGACGAACAGTCCCTGCGGCGTGATGCGCTCGTAGTTCACGCCGCCGATCATCTCCACGTTTTTCATCGCCAGCGACGCGCGGTGAATCCAGCCCGTGGTCTTGCCCAAGCCCTTGCCGAGCTTGCCGGCCTTGCGCTGGAGCAGCGTCACGTGGCGCGCAGGTGGGGCGGGCTGCGGGCGAACCACGCCGCCGCGCACGGTCTGCGGGTCGGCAACCCCCCACTCAGCCAGCCAGGCGTTCAGATCCATGGTCGGTGAATGCCCGGGCGGCGTGACGAGAAACTCGGCAACGTCGAAGCCTATGCCGCCAGCGCCGATCACCACCACACGCTCGCCCACCGGCTTGGCCTGCGCCAGCACGTCGATATAACTGAGCACGTTGGGACTGTCCTGCCCGGGGATCTTCGGGTCGCGCGGCAGCACGCCGGTGGCGACGAACACGGCATCGAAGCGCTGCGCGATCAACTCATCCGCACTGACGCGCGTGTTCAGGCGCAGCTCCACGCCAGTGGCCTCGATGCGCCGGCCAAAGTAGCGCAGCGTCTCGTGAAACTCTTCCTTGCCCGGGATGCGCTTGGCCATGTTGAACTGGCCGCCGATGCAGTCAGCTGACTCATACAGCGTGACCGCGTGGCCGCGCTCGGCCAGTGTGGTCGCGGCCGCCAGCCCAGCAGGCCCGGCGCCGACCACGGCCACACGCTTGCGTGCCGCTGCAGCGCGAATGATCAGCACGGTTTCGCGCGCGGCGCGGGGATTGACCAGGCAGGTGGCCAGCTCGTTCTTGAACGCATGATCGAGGCAGGCCTGGTTGCACGCGATGCAGGTGTTGATGTCGGCACTGCGGCCCGCCTTGGCCTTGTTGGCGAACTCGGCATCGGCGAGCAGCGGGCGCGCCAGGCTCACCATGTCGCCGCAGCCATCGGCCAGCACCTGCTCGGCGACCTCGGGCGTGTTGATGCGGTTGCTGGTCACCAGCGGCACGCTGACGCCGGCCGCGCGCAGCTCGGCGCGCATCTGCTTGGTCACCCAGGTGAACGCACCGCGCGGCACGCAGGTGGCGATGGTGGGCACGCGCGCCTCGTGCCAACCGATGCCGGTGTTGATGAGCGTGGCACCGGCCTGCGCCACCGCCTTGCCCAGTTGCACCGCCTCGGGCCACGAGCTGCCATCAGGAATGAGGTCGAGCATCGACAGGCGGTAGATGATGATGAAATCGTGCCCCACCGCCTCGCGCACGCGCCGCACGATCTCCACCGGCAGGCGCATGCGGTTCTCGTAGGCGCCGCCCCAGGCGTCGGTGCGCTGGTTGGTGTGCGTGACGAGAAACTGGTTGATGAAGTAACCCTCGCTGCCCATCACCTCCACGCCGTCATAGCCCGCCTCGCGTGCCAACTTGGCGCAGCGCACGAACGCGTGGATCTGCCGCTCAATGCCGCGCGCCGAAAGCTCGAACGGCGCAAATGGCGTGATCGGGCTTTGCACGCGCGACGGCGCGACGATGAACGGGTGGTAGCCGTAGCGGCCGGTGTGCAGGATCTGCAGCGCGATCTTGCCGCCCTCGGCATGCACCGCGTCAGTCACAACGCGATGGCGCCTGGCCGCGCTGCTCGTTGCGAGTGTTCCCGCAAACGGCTTGGTCCACCCAGCGATGTTGGGCGCAAAGCCGCCTGTGACCATCAGCCCCACGCCACCGCGTGCGCGCTCGGCAAAGTAGGCTGCCAGCGCCGGAAAGTGCTTGCGTCCGTCTTCCAGCCCTGTGTGCATGCTGCCCATCAACACCCGGTTATGCAGGGTGGTGAAGCCGAGGTCGAGGGGGGCGAAAAGGTGCGGGAACGGTTGAGCAGACGGCGGCGGAACAGGCGGCGGGACCGGATGCGGGTTGGCTGTGGTGGCTGTCATGGCGCGGGATGGTACTGCGCGAGGCTGGCGACTGTTTGGTCTTTCACCTGGCAACCATTCGTTGCCTGCCGCCGTCGCTTCGGCCTGCAATCAGCGACACTGGATCCCCGCCTGCGCGGGGATGACGCCACTTGGTGGACGGCTCGTCCGCTCAAGAACGTCCGTCATTCCCGCGCAGGCGGGGACCCGGCGTCTTTCGTCACGTCGTCGTTCCCGCGCAGGCGGGAACCCAGCGTCTTTCTTCTTGCTGACCAACTAAGTTCGCGCCGCCCGATTGCCGTCGGCGTCGCGCTTCACGTAGGCGTCATCGCCCCAGCTGCCCGCCCCCAGCGCGCGATTTCGTACCTCGCGGTCGCGGCGCAGGTTTTCCTCGAGTTCCTGGCGGCCACTCTTGGCGATTGCCACGGTCTTTTCCTGGTCGCGAAAGTGCGGCAGCAGAGCCTGCAGCGTCGCTTCGTTCTGGCGTCTGAAGGCATCGGCAAACTGGCGCGCCTCATAGGGCGCGAGGCCAAGCACCTGAAGCGCGTCGCGGCCGCTGCGCAGCGCGCTTTCAAACGTCTCGCGCTGCACGGAGGTGACGCCACGCTCGGTGAGCTGCAGCCAGTGCCGCACGTTGCGGGCCCGAGCGACGATCGTCACCTTGGGAAAGTCGCCACGCACGAGATCGACCAGCTGCAGGCCGTCTTCCACATCGTCGATCGCCACCACCAGCAGCCTGGCGCGCGCAATGCCGGCGGCCTCCAGCAGGTCGCGCCGCGTGGCGTCGCCGTAGAACACCTTGTAGCCAAACTGGCGGATGGCATCGATGTTGTCGGGATCATGGTCGAGCACGGTGGGTTTGAGGCCATGCGCGAGCAGCATGCGGCCGACGATCTGACCGTAGCGACCAAAGCCGGCAATGATCACGCCGTCGCCGGCATCACTGACTGCGTCGGCGTCGCGTTGCGCGCGTGCCTGCCGCGCCACGAGCTTGTCGTAGGCGATGAGCAAGAGCGGCGCGCAAGCCATCGACAAAGCCACTGCCGCGGTGAGCAGCGGCTCCCACTGGCCCGGCATCACCCGGGCATCGCGCGCCACGCCAAACACCACGAACGCAAACTCGCTCCCCGGCGCCAGCAGGGCCGCATACAGCCAGCGTTCGCGCCCATGCCCGCCGAGCACCGGCGCGATGGCCGCGACCACCAGCGCCTTGATCAGTACGAAGCCCACCACCATGGCCGCCAGCAACAGCGGCGCGCCGCGCACCACGCCAAAGTCGATCGACATGCCCACGGCGATGAAGAACAGGCCCAGCAAGAGCCCTTTGAACGGCTCGATGTCGGCCTGCAGCGCCTGGCGATACTCCGACTGCGCCAGCAGCACGCCGGCGATGAAGGCGCCGAGCGCCATCGACAGGCCGGCCAGCGTCATCAGCTCCGAGATGCCGATCACCAGCAGCAGCGCCAGCGCGGTAAAGATCTCGCGCACATTGCTCTTGGCGATCAGCCGCATCAAGGGCGGCATCACGAGGCTGCCGATCACCAGCACTGCGACGATGGCACCGAGCCCCTTGGCCACGGCCAGCCAGGGCGAACCGGTGGTCGCGGCGGCGGCACCCGCGACACCGACGGCAAACAGCGGCACCGCCGCCATCAGCGGGATGGCCGCAATGTCCTGAAAGATCGACACCGCGATCACATTGCGCCCCACCGGCGCGTTGAGCAGATTGCGCTCGCTCATGTTCTGCACGGCAATGGCGGTCGACGAAATGGCCAGCGCAAAGCCCGCGATCAGCGCGGCCTGCCACCCGAGGCCGAGCAGAAACAGGCCGCCGGCCAGCGCCAGACCGCACGAGGCCTTCTGCACGCTGCCACCGCCAAACACGGGTTTGCGCAAGGCGATCACCTGCCGCACATCGAGCTCGAGCCCGATCAGGAACAGCATCAGCACCACGCCGAACTCGGAAAAGTGCAGGATCGATTCCGGATCGCTGACAAAGCCCAGGGCCCAGGGGCCGATCAGGCAGCCGGCGATGAGGTAGCCGAGCACTGCGCCAAGCCCGGCCCATTTTGCGAGCGGTACGCAGACCACTGCCGCGGCGAGGAAGATCAGGGCGTCGAGCAGCATGGGGCCTTGAGGGATGGTGATCGGTGATCAGTGATCAGGGGCTGGGGGCGTGGCAGCGAGGATTTGCAGGCGCTCGCGGTAGCGCTGCGCCTCGGCCTGCATTGCGGCATCGCCCACGCGGTGTGCGCCGTGCACCACGATGGGCGCCTGCCACTGCATGCCGCAGAAGCGCGCGGTCTGCTCGATCACGCGCGAGAAGGTCTGCAGCGGGTGGCCATGCACGCCGCCCAGGCCGTAGGCCTCACCAAGCGCACCCGTGGTGGTCACCCACTGGCAGCGCTTGCCCGCCAACGCGGTGCCGCCCTCGCCATAGGCCCAGCCGCGCGTGAGCACGACCTCGAACCACAGCTTGAGCAATGCTGGTGCGCTGTACCAGTACAGCGGGTGTTGCCACACGATGGTGTGCGCCTGGGCCAGCAGCGCTTGTTCGTGCGCGGTGTCGATCGAAAAGTCCGGATAGAGGTCGTATAGCGCGTGGACCCGCACCCCGGCGACACCACGCACCGCATCGAGCAGCACCCGGTTGGCGATCGAGCGCTGGTGATGCGGGTGCGCGTAGATGAGGAGCAGCACGGATCAGTGCGATGGGATGTTTCAGTCAATGCGGCAGGCATCCGCAAAGGCCAGCCGCGGGCTGCGCGGAAACAGGCCTGCGGGCTCACCGTGCCCGAGGTTGATGAGGAAGTTGCTCTTGACCTTGCCATCGGGAAAGAAGGCCGCATCGACCTTGGCGTTATCGAAGCCCGACATCGGCCCGCAATCAAGACCGAGCATGCGCGCGGCGATGATGAAGTAGCCGCCCTGCAACGTGCTGTTGCGAAAAGCGGCCGTGGCAATCGCCTCTGGTTTGCCAGCGAACCAGGACCGCGCATCGGTGTGCGGAAAAAGCTGCGGCAGCTTCTCGTAGAACTCCATGTCCTGCGCCACGATCACTGTGCACGGCGCCGTGATCGTCTTGTCCAGGTTGCCGGGTGACAGTGCAGGCTTCAGCTTGTCCTTGGCCGCCGCCGAACGCACGAACACGAAGCGCGCCGGCGAACCGTTGGCGCTCGTCGGCCCGAACTTCATCAGCTCATAGATGGCATGCAGGTCGTCGTCGGAGACTTCGCCGCTGAAGCTGTTGAAGGTGCGCGCGGTGCGAAAGGCGCGATCGAGGGCGGTGGCATCGAGTGGGTTGAGCATCTGTGAGTCAGGGCAGCTTGAGGAAAGTGTTGGAGGTTGGTTGCAAGTATGCAGTGCCGGCGCACCAACACCGAAAGCAACGGCTCCGCGCCTGAACTGCATTGACGCGAGCGAAGCGCGGTGCCCGAGCGGGCCGCACCAGCTTGAGCAATGCCCTAAAGGATGACGGGCTTGTTCGACAGCTCGTTCGGATTGGTTTGGCCATCAGAGAGCGGATAGTGCAGCGCGAGCAGCGCGCCGACTTCCTGCACGGCGGCGACCACGCCCGGCTCGAACTCGCCCCTGCGAAAGTGCTCGTGCAGCCGCTGACAAACGGCCTCCCATTGCGCGCGCTGCACATGGCGAGCGATGCCGCGGTCGGCCACGATCTCCACGCCATGGTCCGCCAGCTCGACGTAGATCAGCACGCCGTTGTTGTGCTCGGTGTCCCACACGCGCAGCTTGGAAAAGATCATCACCGCACGCTGCCGTACCGGTGCATCGCGCCGCAGGTAGGACCACGGCAGCGCGCCTTCGACCGCAAAGCGGATCTCGCCGCTGTGCTTCACCTCGGTCGCGGCAATGGCGTCCTGGATCGCCTGCAGCGAGGCAGGCGGAAAGGCTCGGGCCACTGCGCGCGGCGTGATGAACCAATGCTTGAACAGACGCGACAGCCGCATTACCAGTCTCCCGAGGCGCCGCCGCCAGAGAAGTCGCCACCGCCGCCGCTGGACCAGCCGCCCCCGCCACCGCCGCTGCTGCCGCCACCCCAGCCACCGCCGGGGATGATGATCGGACCACCAAAGCCACCGCCGCCGCGCCGGCGCCCGCCAAGCGCGCGGGCACTGCGCGAGCCGGCGCCCAGGGCGAACACAAACACCAACACGCCCGCCAGTCCTCCAAGCGCCATCGACTGGAGCAGCGTGCCTGCCAGTGCACCACTGCCGCCGCCTGCGACGAGGGCGCCAGGCACACCAAAGATCCGGCGCAGCACCGCGCCGAAGATCACGCCGCCGATGACGAACGGGATGAGCAGCCCGATCACGTCTTCACCGGCGTTGACCTTGCCCTGCGGCACCCCGGCGGGCGTGGGCAGTCCCTCGCCTTCAATCTGCTTCGCCAGCAGGTCGACCACCGCGACGAGACCCCCGGCGTAGTCCTGCTGCTGGAAGCGCGGCGCCATCGCCTCGCGGATGATGCGGCGCGCCGTCACATCGGGAATCGCACCTTCGAGCGCGCGCGCCACGTCGATGCGCGCGCGGCGATCGTCAATCGCGGCGATCACCAGCACGCCGTCACCGACGCCGCGCCGCCCCACTTTCCATGTGGTACCGACGCGATTGGCAAAGTCTTCGATCGGCTCGGGCTTGGTGCTGGGCACCGTGAGCACGACGATCTGTGCGCCGTGCGCGGTCTGCACCGCATCGAGCTTGGACTTGAGCAGTTGCCGATCGGCCGGCGTCAGCACACCAGCGAGATCGGTGATCTGTGCCGCGGGCGGAACGATGAGCAGCCCGTCAGGACCACGGGGCGCATCGCGTCCCGTCGGTGGCGCGGGCGGCGCCGCCTTGGTTTCCTCGCCGCCCTTGGCGCTCTCGGCGGGGCCTTTCAGCGCATCCCGCACGGCCGGCGGAACAAGCTTGCCAAGCTCCTGCAGGCCTGGGATCTGCTGCGGCTGTGGCTGTGGCTGCTGCGCCAGCGCGGTCGCAAGCGCGAGGCTCAACGCCAGCGACAGCAATAGGCGCAGCGTCATGTGCAGTAGGTTGGTTGGATCACACGAAGAGCACGAAGATCACGAAGGGCAAGAAGAGGACGAAGAGCGACGGCGGCTGCAAGGAAAGTCAAAGGCCCGCTGCCT